>NZ_JBFRIY010000019.1:53180-132826 GCF_041468565.1 Shewanella sp. 10N.286.54.B9 | reverse complement strand
GCTTTTTTCGTTGTGGAAAAAGCAAAAACAAGTCAGATTAGCTGGCATTAAAATGATTTAGCTTGGCTCTGAAGCTATAAAGATGAAAGCCTCTATGCTTTTAGTTTAAAGAATGCAGAGGCTTTTTTCGTTGTGAGAAATAAAAAGTAAAAGTGCTGAATAGCTTTGATTGGTTGAGAGTCGAGGCCATTTTCGTTATTAGAAATTAAAGTTGTATGCACTGATCACGAATTTGATAAGATATTAGCTTATTGGGAAACAGTATGTGATGTCATCCCAACCTATTATCATTCGATGAATGTATAATAAATAATGCTAATTTAAGGTATATAAATGAACTGTCGTTTAGGTTGCGGTGCGTGTTGCATAGCGCCTTCTATCACTACTCCAATTCCTGGAATGCCCGAGGGTAAACCTGCTGGAATAAGATGTATTCAGTTGAATGATGGGAATTTGTGTAAACTTTTTGGCAAAGCTGAAAGGCCTGTTGTATGTGGCCAATTTGCAGCAACTGAAGATGTTTGTGGCGGTAATAGTGAAGAAGCTTTATGGCTAATTTCTTCATTAGAGCAGGCAACAAACAGCTAATTAAGTGCTATTTTGATCGTTTTTTATGGATTGGTAAGCAATGCAATTAACTCGTTACACTGATTTTGGATTGAGAACGCTTATGTACCTGGCTTTGCACCCAGAACGTGAGTCGCTTTTCCGTATCTCTGAAATAACCGATGTTTTTGATTTGTCGGCAAACCATATTTCTAAAGTCGTGCATCATCTTGGCAAGTTGGGCTATTTAAAGACCGTTAGAGGCAAAAGTGGTGGTTTTAAATTGGCAATGCCTGCTAGCGAGATTAATGTTGGTGATGTAGTAAGAGCTTTAGAAAACTCACTATCTCCAATTGATTGCAGCAAACCCTATTGTTTGTTTACTCCTGCATGCAAGCTTAAAGGTGTATTAGCGGAAGCGGTTAACGCTTATTTGGCTGTGCTTGATGGTTACACGTTAGAGATGATAGTGACCAATAATAAAGAGCTAAAATCATTACTCCCGGATCTTTCCATCTCAATCCTGCAATAAGGTCGTATCGTTCTTACTTGCAACGCTTATCGGTAATAATTTAGATGGTGGTACGAGTGCAATCTCTGCTTGTGCTAGCCGGTGTAGATTGTTATTCAAGAAAGTAAGTGTTTCTGGATAAGGGTGCGCAATAACAACAACATCTGTTTGTGTTTCAGTAAGCTTGATTGCTTTTTGAAACTGCAGCTCTAAAGCCGCTTCTGTTTTGTCATTATCAAGAAAAATAGTCCTTTTTAATAAAGGTACGCCAACTTTTTCTGCAACTGCACCCGCCTGAGTATATTTGGTTGTCACACTGTCTATAAAGTAAATATCCCGTTGAAGAAGTGCGTCCATAACCCAATGCATAGGTTTATCTAGCTGAGTAAGTAAACTTCCCATATGGTTATTGGCGCCAGAGGCAAAAGGCACGCTATCGATAGCTTGCTGCAGTTGTTTCTTAAAGTCTTGCTCTGACATTGCATTGGTCAAGGCGCCAGGGCCAATCGTTTTGCCATTAAGCGCCTGCATCGGTAGGTGCACTAATATCTCGCTACCTTGTTGGTGCGCTTTAGTGGCGACAGCTTTACCCAAGGGCGTGAGTGGTAACACCGAAAGCGTCACGTTAGGCGGCAGTGTTAGCACAGCTTTGTCAGATTGACGATAACCTATATCGTCAATAATGATAGCAATCCTTGCTGCAAATGAACTTGAACTAAATAGTAGAAAACAAAGTAATAGATAGCGCACTGTATTGGTTATTTTTCTGTTTTAATCCAGGCAATTGCTGAGTTAACAAGTTTATCTTCAGCAATATCACCACGGAGTGAATTTGCATCGATTATAGGCATACTTTCATCACTTGTTATAGTCTCTAGTGCCACTTTTATATCTGGCTCGATCCCTTTTGAGTGGATATCTTTGCCATTTGGAGTGGTGTATTTAGCGATTGTGAGCTTAATGGCATTGCCCTCTGTTAGAGTGGGAATAAGGCTCTGCACCGTACCTTTACCAAAGCTAGTTTGACCGATAAGTTTTGCTCTGCCATTTTCTTGTAACGCCGCCGCAAGTACTTCTGATGCAGATGCAGAACCTTTATTGATAAGTACTAACATAGGAACACTGTTTACCATGGTTTGTGGTGAGGCATAGTAGTCAGAATTGGCATCAAAGAAACGTCCCTCTGTAGCAACAATTCTTCCTCTGTCTAAAAATATATCCGCTATCTGTATCGCTTGATCCAGCAACCCGCCGGGATTGTTTCTGAGATCGAGTATTAACCCGTTTAAAGGTTCTGTTTGCCACAGAGCAAGTTGTTTGACGAGGTCTTGAGTTGAGTTTTCTTGGAAGCTAGATAGTCTGATATAGCCTATTTGATTATCTAAGAGTTGTGCTTCTACGGAGTTGATTGAGATTAGACTTGGGCTAATGGTCACCTTATAGGTTACCTCTGAGTTTGCCCTCATAAGCTCTAAATCAATCGCTTGCTTATCGTAGCTGTGTTGCTTAATTTCGTTAAGCAGGATTTCTAGTTTATCAGCTGTAACGAGCTGCTGATTGAGTTTTACTATTCTATCTCCCGGCATGATACCTGCTTGCTCTGCGGGCGATTGCGGGAAAGGAGTGACAATGGTTATTTGGTCGTTGTCTGTTGCTATTTCAACCCCAAACCCATAGTACTCGCCGTCGTTACTTTCTTGAATATTTGAGAAAGCCTGTTTATCTAAAAAGCTAGAATAGGGGTCGAGCTTGGCAAATATGCCCTCAATAGCAGCCTCGATAAGCTCTTCTTCGGTGAGTTTTTTGACGTAATAGGTTTCTATGGTATCGATAACATCGAGCAATACAGGATAGTCTACTCGAGTTTTATATTGCTGTGTATGCTCTTGGCCGAACAAAGTGAGCGATAGACCCAATGCTAAACCAGCTGTAGCGAAACTAAGATTACGAATAATGCCTGACATATTAACCCCTTGTATCAAATGGGGTTTCTGTGTCTACCGCTTACAGTATCTAGCCGGATCGACCGCTTGCCCCTTATGTCTTACTTCAAAGTATAGGCCAGACTCGGTCTGTCCACCTGAACGACCAACTAATGCGATGGATTCTCCCTTACTAACGGAGTCTCCCGCCGACTTTAAAAGCGTTTGTGCATGGCCATAAAGGCTCATATAACCTTTGCCATGATCAACAACTAGCACCATACCAAAACCACGCAGCCAGTCGGCATAGATAACCTTGCCGCCTGCAATGGCTGCTATATTTTGTCCTTCAGAAGCAGAAATCGTGACACCTTTCCACTTTACTTGCCCTGAACGTTTACTGCCAAAACCTGATTTAATGCGCCCTTTTGTGGGCCATTTGAGTTTACGTTTACTGGATAAACCGTCGAGTGATGGGTTATTTTTCATCGCTAACAGTGCTTGTTCTACAACTCGTTTTAAACTGGCTTCTTCAATCTGTAGTTGCTCCAGTTTGGCGCCGCTACTTGTTAGGGTTCGCTGTAACTGGGTTAAGGTTTGCTGCCGTTGTGCTTGCTCTTGGTCTAAGCGCTTTGCTTGCTGCTGTTGCTCAATCACTAATTTATTGAGTCGAGTTTGGTTCTGTTGCTGTTTGAGTTTGACCTCATCCAGTTCAACAATTGTGGTCTGTAGCTGTTTAATAGAGGCTATTCGCGCATTATTCAAATATTGATAGTAGGCTAATAATCGCTCTATGCTGGCAGGGGACTGCTGATTAAGTAGCATTTTACTGTAATCATGATTACCGGCTAGGTATGCACTAGCTAATTGATTTGATAAGGTTTTTTGTTGAATGATTTTAAGTTTATCTAGCTGAGTATATTTGACGGCAAGTTCCGCTAATGCTTTATCTATGCTAGCTAAATCTTGTTTGGTTTTATTAACTTTTTTAGCCGCAGTCGCAATTGCTTGCTCATCTTTTTTAAGCAAAGAGATTAAGCGATCCCGCTGCTTATTGGTGTCCTTCACCGCAGATTGTTGTTTATTAATCTGTGTCTGAATCGACTTAAGTTCAGACTGACGACGATCAAGATCGGTCGCTTGGGCTGATAAAGGCAGTGATATAAAGCCAGCAATAATGCTGGCTTTGATAAAAAGTCGAATGGTCATATTACTCTTTGAGTTTAATTATCGCTCGGCCTGTCATCTCTTCAGGCACTTCTCGTCCCATCAAGGTTAACATAGTCGGCGCTAAATCACTCAAGCGACCACCTTTTTCTATATCTGCATCACGACCTACATAGATAAGCGGTACCAATTCACTGGTGTGCGCGGTATGCGCTTGGCCAGTTGTTTCATCGGTCATCTGCTCTGCATTGCCGTGATCGGCGGTAATTAAACACTCACCGCCCACTTTATCGAGTGCTTCGACAACTCGACCTAAGCAGCTATCAACCGCTTCACAGGCTTTAACTGCAGCATCAAAGTTACCTGTATGACCAACCATATCGCCATTGGGGTAGTTACAAATAATCACGTCGTAGTCGGTAGACTCGATGGCGGCAACGAGTTTGTCAGTAAGCTCTGTAGAGCTCATCTCTGGCTGTAGGTCATAAGTCGCTACTTTTGGAGATTGGACTAAGATACGATCTTCGCCTTCGAAAGGTTCCTCTTTACCACCGTTGAAGAAGAAAGTGACATGAGCATACTTTTCTGTTTCCGAAATGCGCAGCTGAGTCATATTCTGATCTTGCAGGGTTTCACCTAAGGTGTTGACCAAATCCGTCGATGGGTAAGCGATAGCGGCATCAATATCTGCTGCGTATTCGGTTAGCATGACAAAATTTGCTTGCGGAGTCACTGCGCGCTCAAAACCATCAAAATCGGCATTCACAAAGCTGCGGGTAATTTGACGCGCACGATCGGCACGGAAGTTCATGAAAATTAGTGCATCGTTGTCTGTTAATTTGGCAATATTGCCATCAGCATCAGGGATGACTGTGCTACCAACAAACTCGTCATTTTCATCGCGCTGATATGCGGCTTCAATACCTTCTACAGCAGTAGCAACGGTATGCAGTCCCTTACCCTCGGTAATAAGCTCATAAGCTTGTGAGACACGATCCCAGCGGTTATCCCTGTCCATTGCATAGTAGCGGCCAATTAGCGAAGCGATTTGACCCGTGCCTAATGTTTTGAACATCTCTTCAAAATGCGCTAAACCAGCTTTTGCACTGCGAGGCGGGGTATCGCGACCATCTAAAAAGGCATGAAGATAAACCTTGGTTGCACCGCGTTTAACGGCGAGGCGGCACATAGCTTCAATATGGTCTTGGTGGCTATGAACACCACCTGGTGACAACAATCCCATGATATGCACTGCACCATTGGCCTTGATAGCATCATCAATGGCTTTAGTCAGTGTTGGATTGGTATCAAATTCACCATCATCGATAGCTTTACCGATACGGGTGAGTTCTTGATAAACAATACGGCCAGAACCGATATTGATATGGCCAACTTCAGAGTTACCCATTTGGCCATCTGGTAAGCCAACATCAATCCCAGAACCTGAGATTAAGCTATTTGGATATTGCGCATTTAGTTTGTCGAGAACAGGAGTTTTTGCATGGAAAACAGCATTTTCTTGCGTATTTTCACGGTAACCCCAGCCATCGAGGATCAGCAATGCCAACGGGCGTTTGCGTGTCGTCATGGTAGTACCTTTAAGTTTGAAAGAATAAGATTAAAATTTGAATTGGTTAAATATTACTACCAATTGGGGCTTGGCATAAAGAAATTTACCTAGATTGTGGTTATCGTTCTAATAATAGCGATGATCCAAACCCTGTTGTCATGCACGTTACGTGACTAACATTCTGTATTCTGCCAGAGCAATGGTATACTCTGTGGCTCATTATATTTGGGCCAATCAAAAGTAGGCAGTTAAAGCATGCAAGAATATATGGAATTTTTTAAAGCAAACCCGATGTTAAGTTTAGCTTGGGTTGGTTTATTCGTTGGACTCATCGTTATGGTGTTTAAATCTAGCGTATCAAAAGTTAAAAATGTTAATCATCAAGAAGCCACATTGCTGATGAACAAGCAAAGTGCAAAGGTTGTTGATGTACGCGGAAAAGAAGAGTTTAAGAAGGGTCATATTGTTGATGCCGTTAACCTTCCTTTAGCGGATATAAAAAATAATCAGCTCGGTACCCTTGAAAACGCAAAAGGCAGTCCCATTATAATGGTATGCAACGCTGGCATGACTTCGTCTCAAGCGGCTCAACTGATGGTTAAGCACGGTTTTGATAACGTGAATAACTTGAAAGGTGGTATGGGTGAATGGCAGTCAAATAACTTGCCTGTTTCAAAGAGCAAAAGATAGAAGTGTCGGTGTAGCCATTGCATTATTGTTAAGTAATTGATTAAAGTGTCACGGCTTAGCATTAATGGTTACCGGCATTGAATTGAGGGATTACCCTCCAAAAAAGCGTCTGTTGACTAAATAAATCAAAAACTGGGACAGCTATTTGGGTTGTTACCCAAATAAGCAAACCCTGAGACTGGCTCTTTTGAAGTAGCCTCACAAACTTTTTAAGGTAGGAAATTATGGCTGAAGTAGCTAACAACGAAGAACAAGCACCACAATTCAACATTCAACGTGTTTACACAAAAGATATCTCTTTTGAAACACCAAACAGCCCAGCTGTTTTCCAAAAAGAATGGACTCCAGAAGTTAAGCTAGACCTAGATACTCGCAGCAACAAGCTTTCTGACGATGTATACGAAGTTGTTCTTTCTCTTACTGTTACCGCTAAGAATGGCGAAGAAACAGCATTCCTTTGTGAAGTACAGCAAGCAGGTATCTTCGCAATTACTGGTCTTACTGAGCAGCAACTTGCACATTCTCTAGGTGCATACTGCCCTAACGTTCTTTTCCCATATGCTCGTGAAGCAGTTGGCAGCCTAGTTAGCCGTGGTACTTTCCCACAACTAAACCTTGCTCCAGTTAACTTTGACGCGCTATTCGCTCAGTATGTTCAACAGCGTCAAGCTGCTGCCGCTGAAGCGCCTGCAGAAGAAGCTAACGCTTAATAGCATGGAAAACACTGCCGATATTACGGTACTGGGGGCGGGCTCTTATGGCACCGCCCTTGCTATTTCTCTTGCGAGTAATGGCCACAGAACCTTGCTTTGGGGGCATGAACCCGAGCACATTGAAAACCTAAAGAACGACAAGTGTAATCAAGAGTTCTTACCTGGTATTCCGCTTCCAGATTTACTTATCCCTGAATCCGATCTAGCAACAGCACTTGCTGCATCCAACAACGTATTAGTTGTTGTGCCTAGTCATGTATTTGGGTTGGTGTTAGCGCAAGCTAAACCGCTGTTACGTAAAGATGCACGAATTGTATGGGCGACTAAAGGCTTAGAGCCTGAAACCGGTCGTTTGATACAAGATGTGGCGCGAGAAGTATTAGGTGAAGCGTTCCCACTTGCCGTTTTATCAGGACCTACGTTTGCCAAAGAGCTTGCTGCTGGTATGCCAACAGCAATATCTATAGCAGGCACAGATCCGCAATTCACTAATGATTTAGTTGAATTGTTGCATAGTCCTAAGCGTTTACGCGTTTATGCCAACGATGACTTTATCGGCCTCCAATTGGGTGGTGCGGTTAAAAACGTTATCGCGATTGGTGCGGGACTATCTGACGGTATCGGTTTTGGTGCCAATGCTCGAACAGCATTGATCACTCGTGGTTTAGTTGAACTCACTCGTCTCGGTGAAGCGATTGGTGCGCAAGCGTCAACCTTTATGGGGATGGCAGGATTAGGTGATTTAGTATTAACGTGCACCGATAATCAATCTCGTAACCGTCGTTTCGGTTTAGCGCTTGGTAAAGGCAGTGATGTTGAAGCCGCGCAAAAAGAGATTGGCCAAGTTGTCGAAGGCTATCGTAATACTAAAGAAGTCTATACATTGGCAAAACGCTTAGGCGTTGAAATGCCAATCACTGAGCAGGTTTACCAAGTGCTTTATCAAGGTAAATCACCAGTGGATGCAGCTAAAGAGTTGTTAAGTCGCGAGAAAAAATCTGAAACATCGGCAGAGTAAACTCTGCTAACTATTGCTACGAATGTGGTGATGGTACAAACATAAATAAGGGTGCTAAAATAGCGCCCTTTTTTGTGCCTTGTGAAAGCTAGGTGCTGTACAACAAGCTAAGATGGTTTAGGAGTAAGCGAGTGGAACATCATGACGTTATTATTATCGGAGCGGGTGCGGCAGGACTTATGTGCGCTGCAACAGCGGGCTACCGTGGTCGTGATGTATTGGTACTCGACAACG
Source organism: Shewanella sp. 10N.286.54.B9 (assembly GCF_041468565.1). Taxonomy (NCBI): domain Bacteria; kingdom Pseudomonadati; phylum Pseudomonadota; class Gammaproteobacteria; order Alteromonadales; family Shewanellaceae; genus Shewanella; species Shewanella sp. 10N.286.54.B9. The sequence goes on along the minus strand of NZ_JBFRIY010000019.1, from coordinate 124,455 downwards.
CTAAACAAGCCGGTAAGAAAATTCTTATCAGTGGTGGCGGTCGTTGTAACTTCACCAATCAAAAAGTAGAGCCTGCGAACTTTCTCTGTAGTAATAGCCATTTTGTAAAGTCAGCATTAGCGCGTTACCGCTCAAGCGACTTTATCGAGTTGGTTGAACGTCATGGCATTGAATACCATGAGCGCGATCATGGGCAGCTATTTTGCAATGATTCTGCCAAAGAGATTGTTGCTATGTTACTTACTGAGTGCGAGTGGGCTGGGGCTCAGGTAAAACTGCGCACTGAGATTAAGGCCATTAGCAAAAACAGTGATGGTCTCTATGAGGTTATAACGGATAAAGCGCACTACACATGCCAGTCATTAGTGATGGCCACAGGTGGACTGTCGATGCCTAAATTGGGCGCATCACCTTTCGGTTACCATGTGGCCGAGCAGTTCGGCCTTAAAGTGTTGCCGACGCATGCGGGCTTGGTGCCTTTCACTTGGCATAGTGAGCAGAAACAGCGGTTTGAGCCACTATCAGGTATTGCTGTACCAAGTACCATTTCTGCTAAAGACGGTACTCAATTTAGCGAAGCACTGCTTTTCACTCATCGTGGTCTTTCTGGCCCTGCCATTCTACAGATCTCCAATTACTGGAATCCTGGTGAAGCGATCAGCATTAACTTGTTACCTGGTAAAGATGCCCGAGCAGAGATCAAGCAACTGCTCGACAATAGCCCCAAGCAGAGCCTGCGTAATGCACTGGCTTTATGGTTACCAAAGCGTTTAGTCGAAGCATTATTTGATGAAGTACTGCTGAATAAGGCGCTGAATCAGTTGGTGCATGCAGAACTTGAGCAGCTCGCATTGGATCTTGAAGCTTGGTCTATTGTAATGAATGGCACCGAAGGTTACCGCACCGCAGAGGTTACCTTGGGCGGTGTAGATACCGATGAGTTATCGTCTAAGACCATGGAGGCTAAATCCGTTACTGGTTTGTTCTTTATTGGTGAGGTAATGGACGTAAGTGGTTGGTTAGGTGGGTTTAATTTTCAGTGGGCTTGGTCATCTGGTGTGGCTGCTGGACAAGCGGTGTAGTTCTGTATAGAGAGCATAAAGTTCAAAGCAGTGTTTTGATAAACCGTCAGCTCTGACAGTTTAATGCACTAGATTACTACCATGTTCAAGACTATGGGGACTGGTGCCGACCTTTTTAAAAATGCACTCCACCAACAAAGTGAAATGCATTCAACATGAAAAATCAAGTTTTTACTTTAATTTCTAGATGGATAGATTCCGTCCAGGCAAATGATGAAATTAGTGACAAGATAGGGTTGCCTATTATTGACCGAAGAGCTCGAGCCACGCGCTTTTAATGTCTGAAATGCCATGGCGTCTTGGCCTGCACCTGGAGGATTATTAGTAAAGGCAAGTGAATTATCACGTGTAGCCGTCAGGTTGCTATTACTGGCAACATCAACAGTGTCCTCAGCTTTACCTACATTCGCATAAATTTTATGCTGGTGTACAGGCATTTGGTGTTGACCAAGTACCTGGCTATCGATACCACCAAGCTGGCCTAGTTGATGAGGAGGTAGTCCTGGGCCACTACTATTACCACTGTGTAATGGGGAACGTGCTGCCAGGTTAGGTAATCCCATTGTGGTCCTGCCATCCCCCCCATAGAAAGTTCCAATCAACGAAAATAACGCACTATTTTGAGAGATTGGCAGAGTGTCGCCATAACAACTAGCCCAGAATCTCGGTTGAAAAGTAAACCCCACCATTCTGATTTCACCTGTATAAGCATCAGCCATAGTATCGTTCTCCTAGTTTCTTGAGGGGAAAACCCCTTGCAGGGCAATCAAAAAGTTAATAGCTTGATAGGGAGCCATATTGTTCAAAGTGTCACCAGCTCCCGCATTAGCAACAGTATCGTGATACATAGTGCCAGTGTGAGTTGGCGTTGCATTAGTAGGTAGGTAATGTTTGCCTTTACCTACTACCCGCCCATTTGGAGAGCTTGAGTCTTCATCTTGATTTGAAACCTGAAAATCATGGTTGTGTACAGGTAAGTTGGCTTCAGACAGAGTTACTGTGTAGCTACCACCATTGTAGCCCTGTGGGTAAGGCAGTCCTCCTATACCTGCTCCATTGTTTCTATGGACAGGAATACGACCTCGCATTTCTGGCAAAGCAAAACTAGATCGACCATCGCCGCCATAGGTCGTACCTACCAATGCAAACAATTCTGCCTGCGAATGAATAGCTAGCAATTGTCCATTGCAAAATGCAAAATTCTGAATAGAAAAGGTCCCCGCAAACATAATAATATCACCAGTAAAAGGTGTCATACTTTTCTCCTAGTTTCGCGCTGGATATATACCATCCATCGCAATGATAAACAGCAAAACACTGGTTGGCTGAACAATACTGTATGCTGCACCAGAACCTGAGTTGGTTACCGTATTGGGTGCCAGAGAAGTTAATTCATTAGGTGCGGTGTAATACTCAAGATCAAGGCCACCAACTTGAGCAAACTGATTTTCTTGAGACAAAGTACTTGATGCGGCTATTGGTGTATTGCCTGTGTCACTGGAAGCCATTACGGCATGGGTGTGTATGGGCATTTCGTCCACAGATAAAGTATGATATTGAGCTCCTCCCTTAACCCCGAAGGAATAACTAGGGTTGTTAGGAAAATGGTTTACAGGTGCTCTCCCTCTAAAGTCAGGAAGGTTGAAATATGTGCTTTCGTTCCCCCCATAGGTAGACCCTAATAATGAATACAAAGCTTGGTTAGTTTGTATGGAAAGTTGTTGTCCATCGCAAGTACTCCATTTAACTGGAGCAAAGTTGTAGGCAACAGTTTTAATTTGTCCGTAAAACGGATCTGACATTAGAGCACCCTCCCTAGGTATGTGTAGAACATTCTTCAATCCTTGATTGAACGTTTTCTCTTGAAATACAAATATGATACGAGTCTTGAGCGTTTGGCGTCATAAATACGCTCTCTTCACCAAACGCTGGATTTTTAAACCTATAGGTCCCCTGAGGACAGTGTTGCTCCTTGGGGCCGGTTAATAGCAGTGAAAAAGCATCAAATCGTTTACCATGAGCGAGCGCGCGATCTACTTTATCAATAATCAAATCCGTTATTTTATTGTTGCTATCCAAGTTGTAAACTTCGATACTTTTCCCTTTGAGGCTTGTTAAAACATCAAAGTCAAATTTACTTACACCACTCATTTTGCTACTCCATTTATTATCTAATCGCAAAATATAAGCCGACCGAGTATTCGGAAGTTCTAATTTTCTTTTGTGTAATATTTAAGCTATCAAAAACACCTCTCTATATCAAATCTCCTAGCTTGAAAAGTTTTTTGTCGAAAATGGTGGCAACAGACTTGGCCTTTAAGAAAACTTCATGCCATTCATTAATGGATGCTGCACTTAACGGCGGGATGGCTTTAGTCAAGATAAGCAATAGCAAGGCATTGACTTCTGTAACTGAAACCATTGAATCTAAACTATGGGGAGATATTAAGTGCGATGCGTTTTGATGTTTCAAAACGTCGCGAGAAAGCTAGCAATAGCCAAATAAGAGATTTCACTAATAATGGCTAAGAGCTACTGAAAAACCGCCCCGTTTTCTATTAAAGATAAATCAAATTACACACTGATATTTCTTATATCCTTTTTAATGCACCTATAGCTGTTTCTTCGGGGCAAGTGAACATACTTACTAAAGTACATGTGAAAATTAAAAATCGACACGTTTATTGGCTTGAAAAAAGAGGTTTGACTTAAGTTATTAAGCGCCGACAATAGCTTTCATGGTTGGCGGGTACCAGCACATTAGTTCATGCATTTCCGTATGTCCTTTCACCATAAACCCAAGAGAAAGATAAAACTGCTTTGCAATGAAATTATCAGTCGCCACGACCAAACTCAGTGGCACGGCTGCTTGCGCCGCACAAGTTTGCAAACTATGTATGATGGCTTTGCCAAAACCGTGCCCTCGCGCAACTTTGAGAAAACCTATATCAATCAGATGAACTTCGTTGCAACCAAAATCGATACTGGCACGACCAATTTTTTCCTGATGTTTTTCGATAATAAAGTACATGGCGTTGGGGAATTGTGCGCCGTATCCCTGATGCTGAGCACGAAATTGCATAGCAACAATTTCATCAATAAAATCCTGATCCCCTTCAATAAATTGAAGCTCTTCGCGCATTTCACGGTGTAGCTTTTCAAGAAATATTTTGTCGTTTGGTGTTGAGGGGCGAATGTGAAGCCCTTTCGGTGGCGTAAATTTTTGCATAAACTAATATCTCGCTAATTTCTAATTAATATTCTAACAATCAATCGTATAGCATGTGAATGGCGGTAAATTATTCAAATATATGTCAGTATGCCGTCATATTTCACTTACCCCACTCAGTCGAATTCCTGGTCTGTCATCATATTGATAATAAGCATCTAAAAACTGCGTGTTTTTGCAGCCCCTTTCTATGTCTATTGGGTAAGGTATGGTTAGTCCACAAGAATATTCAGGGATAGTGTATTGACCAAAAGTAACAATGCTTGTTGAAATAAATAGGCTACATCCTGAAGTGAGGTTCTCTGGTAATTGGAACCGCCCCAAAAAAACATTGGCTTGCGGCGCTGCTCTATTTAGTTTCTGTTGTTTGTCTAATGACATTAAATGCACCGACCACAGCCTAGTTTGTTGTTGAAATTCACTGGAGGCTTTTCCTGACTCAATTTCTTTAAACTCTTGCCCAAGAAAGCCATAGTGCAAATCTAAAGTGATTGTTTCTGGGATCAGCACTGCGTCCTGTGACATAAACTGGCAAAGGTGTGTCGAAATGGCATATTGTCCTTCATCAGCTAACCCTTTGGTCATACATTCCATAATGAGGATGTCTATCTCACATTCAGGTTCGTACTGACTTGCATCACAGTTAATAATACTAATTTCATTACTTAAGCCGAGTTTTAGCAACATCTCTTGTAGTCTGATTGCTGTTGAGCTGTTGTACTCCAGCAAGGTTAAATTGATATTCTGCCACCCTTTGGCTAACCAGAGGGGTAAGACCAATGCTGCCATAGGGCCTGGTCCAGGATAAACGATATTAACTTGCGCTTTATCAGAAAAAATATCTACGGCGCAACAAAGCGCTTGCCAATAAGACAGTGTGCGAGAGTAACTTAGTAGGCAATTGGCTGCATTCTGACTACTTAGAATCAACCCTGTAGTGCCATGACGATTATCTTGTACTTGTTGCTCGCCATTGAGCAATATAAGTAATTGACATAATAATTCACTTCCTTGCTCTGCCGACTCTACCGCCAGAATTTGTGAAACTAAAGTGCCAACCTCTTTGGCAAAGGTGTTAAAAATCATAAGCAGAAACGGTCCGGTTAAATTCTCTAATTTGTGTCAGTTTTAACGTGTTCCGTTTAGTTTCAATCCAATCCTCAAACTCTCCAAGATCCGGTAATTCGCTCATTATGAAAGATAAGACATCGTGATATTCAATCCCCAACCTGCTCAAAAGTAATATATCGAGGTGCTGCTCTTTGCTAGCCAATTCAGGAGCAACACCAGAGATGGGTATACGACGATATTTATCCCAGAATCGATATAAGTACATCAAACCAGACTTACTTCTAACAAACGGCCTGATAAGACTGACTTTTTCAGAAAAGGGTTGATAATCAAAAGTCCAGTCGGGGCTGTTATTTATCTGATAGCAATAATTGATTGCAGTGCCGACCACAGGAGCTACAAAATTGAGGTTAAATGATGTATTCAAACTAGACTGATTCTGGGTTAACTCGATATCTTGGTACACCTTAATCAAGGTTCTGAACTCTAGATGGCAAATATCACCTAAATCTTTAGGAAGTATAAAATGCCCTTCAAACTTCGATAGCTGGCTTTGGTGAATTTGTTGAGCACTCGCTTTATGCAAAGTAAACACATCTTTTAATTTAACGTGCCTTCGTTCGTTTTTTACGGGTTTTGCAGGTGTAGCCCAGGCCTCTATCCGAACTTCCTCTGGTATTAATAACCCTTTTTCGGTCAAATATTGTTGTAAGTGAGCAAAAATAGATACTTGAGGTTCACGCTTTAACATGCTGTTCATGGTTTCTGAGACAATGATGTCAAACTCTTGTTCTGCTGGTGTGGGTTGCCACGCTGTAGCATCCGCAACTTCAATGCTGCTAAAAAATGCTTGCATGTCCAAGCACTTTATCACCTTGTGAATAGCTTCAATATTTTCCTGATGTATATCCAATACAGTAATTTGAAGTTGCTTTGGGCTAAATAGGTGTAATAAAGGAATAAGGAGAGAACCCCAAGGTCCTGAACCAGCATACAACAAATGGACCTGACCATTTTCAGTCAATTTATGGGTTATTGCCCGTTTAATGCCTCGCAAGAATTGAAAACTTCTGATCGCTTCCTTTAAGCATCTCGCTCCTTGAGTCGGCATGATAGCCACACCATAGGCAGTTGAAATATCATTTCCTTTCGTCATATCGGCCTCGGCTGAGATTCCCGACATTTGATACATGAGATCAGATAATAACCATGATAGCCTGAATCTATTACCTTCAGTCATGTCTTCATTCTCAAGTAAAAACTGATCTACAAGGCTATTAAACTCGTCTGGTAACGATTGATGTTTAACTTTTTTCATTGTCAGTACCCTTGTGTATAAACCTATGCCACTCCTCTTGTGATAAGCTGCAATCGATGACTAGATTGATCCGTGGTTTCATTCCCATATTACGCACACTATGGGGCGCATCGGCATTGATATACCAAAGCTCACCTATATGCATATGTAGTACTTCTCCATTACTTGTAAAATGAACCTGCTCACTGGATTGCAATGGAATGTGGAATCTGCCCTCTCCATTTTCAATATTAAGCCCTAAGTCTCTGTGTTCCTTGATCCGTGCACCCGCTTCCAGTTTCATTAAGCGAATGGATTTTTTGGCGAAAGGTATAGCGTTGATCAGCCGATAAATACTTGTCGCAGTATTCACAATGGGTAAATCCACCCACTCGTTACCTTGTTCAATTTGATAACACTGAAGAATAGGATGACTGAGCTCATTCACTTTGAGCGTTCGCAAGGCAAGTACGCTCCACATCCCTTCATAGTTAGAGCGGTTAACATGCTCGGTCCATAAATTGTTCGGCAACTGCTTGATCTCGGCATCAATGCTCTCATGATAAAGCTCCACTTTACCAATACACTGAGACTGAATAATCGTAGAATTCATGAAGTACCTTTTCCAGTTGAGTCCATTCAGAAAAACAAATCCTGACTGCAATTAGCGCAGCTGTATAAATATTTTACAGAACATACACTACACTTATTGCTTATCAAGTCACGCATAAATCCACAACTTGGTCTTTAATTCCGGAGTTTATTGTGTTTTATTGTATGTGAATAAAAATAAAGGAATCATTGCCTTATGGATACTGAGTTCAAAGCAATCCTTCAGTTTTTTGATCATATTGGACTTGCCTATCAACTCACTTCAGTGCGAAGTGATAGCTTTATGCAGGGCATGGATATAAAAAATGGCGTACTACTTATTGATAGAAAATCATTAATTCATGTTGGAGACCTATTACACGAAGCGGGACATATTGCAGTTACAGAAGAAGCTGTTCGGCATAAGCTTCAAGGGGATGTATCCAGATCCGGTCATCAAGCCGGAGAAGAGATGGCTGCTATTGCATGGTCATGGGCTGCACTTAAACATATAGGTTTGAGGCCAGAGCTAGTATTCCATGAAGATGGTTATAAACAAGGCTCTAAGTCGATAATCGATGCATTTAAAAGCAACAATGGGTTTGGCATACCCTTATTGGTATATTGGCAGATGTGTTTGAGCCTAAAAAACAACTCCGGTGGCTTTCCCAAAATGCAAAACTGGCTGCGATTGGCGGAGAACGCTTAGCAAATACTAGGCAATCGATGCTTATCCTGCTATAAATTCATGCGTAAGGCCTAATTTAGTATTCTAAATATACCTATTATGCACTTACTAAATACCTTGAATGTATGAGCGTAGTGATATGTCATTAATATTGCTAACTCATTTTGTTTTTTATAACTTACATAGAATTCAGAGGGGCACATTACCGTGAAACAAATTTCTCGTCGTTCATTTCTTATATCTGGTTCAGCTTTGGTTATAGCAACGGCTGTTGGCAGCATGACCTCTGCTCAGGCATCAAATGATTTTATTTCTGGTGGTGACCACACACAAAAAGCTCCTATTATCAACGACTTCAATCTTAAATTGCAATTGATAGCCGACCAAAATCATGATCTTATGAGAGTAGCATGGGAAATCGCTACCGATAGTGATTTTGAGCATATTATTAACCAAGATAAGGTTAGCTTGGATCAGACTAAACAGCAGGCACTAAATATCACTTTGCATGAGATCCCTCAGGACATAGAAATATTTTATAGACTGACATGCGAACACTGTGATGCCTATGAAGTTGATGAATTGCCATTTAACCAAGGGGTTAATATTAACAATGTTGGTCTTTTGTATGTTGGTGTAAAAGATTGATTTGATTTTTTTTTGATTTTTGGTCAGAGGTGTAGCTTGCCATGGAAGGGACGCAGCTATAAGTCAGACTTAATTTTCGGTAAACAAAAGGACTAACAGAAGCGCTAGTCAATAAAGTAAAAACCAATAGGGAAGTTTATGTCTAATTTTGAGATATCCAATGATTCGATTCATCAGTTTGAACAAACAGGCTATCTTTTATTAGAGAACGCATTACCTACCTCACTACTTCAACAATGGCGAAATATTGCCGACCAACTTGAAAAACAAGCCATGGCTGAATACGAACAAGGTATTCAATGCGGTGATTATTGTATTGTACAAGATCCCATTGGCCCGAGGTTAATGCGCTACGACAACATGATAGAGCTACAAACAGAAGCCTCATTAGACTTACTTGCATGCCCAGCACTTATAACTCTAAGTGAAAAGCTTTGTGGCATAGGGGCAATTCCAATAGCAATGGACATACTGTATAAACAACAGCACCCTCATCCTGTTATTAACTGGCATCAAGGAGCACAACATCCTAGAACTTACCCTTATCTGAATGTTGGCATATATCTGGACGACGCCCCCGAAGGTGATGGTTGCTTGCGTTATGTTCCAGGCACTCAACACAAATTAGAAGATATTCAACAGCTCTCGCAAAAACATGGTTGGGAGATACCAGGTACTATAGAACAACCAGCCAAAGCTGGCGATATTCTGATTCAAGACATGATGATTTTACACGGCTCTCAACCGAAACGCTCTCCAGGGTGTCGCAGAACCATTTATCTAGAACTAAGATGTGTACAAGGTATTATTGAAAGTCAGTCTCAGTCAGAAGTGTGGGCTGATATCCGCAAACAGTTTATGGCTTTGGTACTAGAACGCGCGCAATACATACCTGATGGTTGGCAGCATTTTTACCCTTTAAGGAAAGTTAACCAATCGCAACTTGTTACTCAAATGCGCGCCAGAAAAGAGCCTGCTATACCAGCTGTATGGGCGATATTTCCAGTGGAACATCCTGACTATCCTGTACCTTCAGAGTTGAGAAAAAATGACTGACACTTCCCTTGTCAACATAGAGGATGTAGGAGAGCTTAACCTTTATCAATTAAAGAGGTTTTGGCATACGATTCAAGAAAATAATCAATCTATTACTCATCAAGATTACCATATTAACCGCCTGCTACTTAGTGCTTTAGGCATAGGTTTACACCAAGGCCTATTTTATCTGTATACCGAGAGGCCTACTTTTCAACAATTTGAATTATGGATCAAACACAACGCTGTGCTACTTTCAGATGAAGTCGTGCAAAGGTTTAATCACGCAATTGTGCATGCTCCTCTATCAAAAGTTACCGCAGAAAAGTTTAAGTTTATCGATGAGCACCCAGATGTTTTGGACAGAGCTGATTTAGAGCACTGGCAAGAGTTTGGTTATGTGGTTGTCAAAAATGCAGTGAGCATAGAAGGTGGTAGAGCTGCGGAACAGGCAATCTGGCAACATATCCAAGCGACCCCTGACGAACCAAGTACTTGGTATGGAAAAAATAATAGCCAAATTATGGTGGAGCTGATCCAACACTCTGCACTTCAGCACAACCGAAACAATATCAAAATTCATAAGGCTTTTAGTCAGCTTTGGGGGACGACTGATTTATGGTGTTCCGCCGATCGTTGTAGCTTTCATCCCCCACAAAAAGCGGGTTATGACTTTCCTGGCCCTGATTTACATTGGGATATGGATCTTAATAAACCTGATTCATTTTGCACCCAAGGTATACTTTATTTGACCGATACCAGTGCAGAACAAGGAGCTCTCACATTAGTACCAGGCTTCCAACACAAATTACAAGAATGGCTCACCAATCTAGATAAACACCAAGATCCACAGCAACAAGATTTACACGCACTAGGCTCAAAAGCAATTGCTGCACAAGCTGGTGACTTGATCATCTGGCATCATGCATTACCTCACGGCAGTCGACCAAATGTTACTCAGCAACCACGAATTGCTCAGTATATTAATTTTTACCCATTTAATTTGAAAAACTAATTAACTATCAAATTTATAATCAAAATACTCAATATCTTTAGCACATAACTTATCAACAACCGATTTCGAAGTTACTGTATACTTGTCTCTGTAATCGACTGGTCCGGTTTCGTTTAAATGAGGAATTGTATTTAAACGAATACCTAATTTTAAAAAAATCCTGTGTACATCCTGCTGGTAAGTTTCATAGCGCCCAATAAACTTAGTCACCAACACACCTTGATCATCACATAAATAGTCTAGCTGACTAAAGCTAAAATCCTTATCTATCGAGTAATCTCTAGCAATTCGGGAGTAATCACAAACAAACTCTTCAAAAGTAAATTCAGATTGCCAATCAAGATTGTATTTAGTGAGTAATGCATACCAAGAGTATATCCTCGCCCACGGATTTCGTACGAACGAAAAAGTGACATAATCAGCAAAAGGTACAGATTGAGCAGCAGGTGATCTAGCGTGTGAATGTTGAAAGAAAGGTCGCACAAAGGCTAAATTTTGCTGATGACAAATATGAGTAATAGAGGTACCACCTGTGCGAGGGATGTGAATAAAAATAAACCGATGTGAATCACAAATAATCATGAGCTTGCCTATGCTAGATTGAGTTTGGAACGAGAGTTTTTTCCTTGTAATTTTAAATCATAGTAGTGAGCCTTTCTGTTTTCTTTCCCTGAGATATTTTTACTGTCTTGTGCGCATTCAACCTCTATGGCGAGACACTAGATTGGCAAACTAGGGACTCTTTTGCTATGACATTGAAGTCGGTATTTAACTTAACTAAATATCCACCTAAATTGGCATTTCTACTTGTCGCATTTGGTGGCGCTCTATTGTGCTTATACGTACTAGAAAAGTGAAGTCACCCTTTGGCAAGGTATTAGTCAATATAGGTTCTTCGCCAATGTTCTTCTATATTGTTCATCTCTATCTATTGCTTATCTTGTACTCACTGGGCGTCAATTTTGTCGGTGCTAATTATGGCGATGTATTTAGATTTACACATATTACTTATGTGTGGTTAGTGGCAGTTGTTTTGTCAGTGTTGTACTTTCCGACTAAGCGTTTTAGTCAATATAAGTATTAAAGCAAACAAGCTTGGAGCAAGTGCTTTTAGCCTTTTAATACAAGGGAGGGAATACCTCCCTTGTTGTTACTTAGGCGCCAATCAGGCATTTTCATTGGATTACTGAAGCCTTGACTGTAGGCCAATATTAAATAGAAATAGTCTATTTAATATTAGTCTTACTTTGGTAGGATTTATAGGTTTGTATTTGATCAAAGCTGAGAAGGGATTCAAGCGCAAATTGGTTGTTTTGTAGTTCTTCTGATGAAATCATAGCTTGGTGTTGAGGATAAAATCCGCCAGATGTACCTATGACTGAGTCTAATTTCTCAGAGCTATGTTCTTTTATCAGTGCTTGAATTTGTTCTTTCTGGTAGTTATCTAGTGATGGTATCGCTAAGTTCAGTTCCGCTATTTGATGATTAATTGCTTGCTGTTGTTGCTGTTGTTGCTGTTCATTTTCAAATTTCAAATATTCTGACATTTGTTCCTGGCTTAAAAATGCATCGATTGCTTGTTCGTACTGCAATTGATTGTTTTCAGCTATTCTTTTAAATTCTCCATTTAAAGTCTGTACTTCAGATTCATTATAATTAGGTTGTCCAAACTTATTTACAGCCTCCATATATGGACTCATAGCATCAAAGTCAGCTTCAGCTTTTGTTGTTAATAGCGTGGCTAGTCGTTGTTGTTGTTCTGGGGCTAAGGCTAGTCGTCTCGATAGCAGCCCCGTCACAGCCGTTATCTGTTGTGGGATAATTGCTGTTTTAACATATTCTGCAGACTGATATGCTTCTTCTCGGATAGCTTCCCTTTCTTGTTCAGCTTTAATTGCTGTTGTGAGCTGAGCTAATGTCCTATCTCTTTCGTTTAATTGATTTTCCAGTAATTTAACTTGGGAAATCAGAGTATTAATATTAGTTGAATTAGCCACGGCTTTACAATCATCATCAATAGATGGTTGTTCAAAGATTGGTTTATATTCAGTAAGCTGTGAATTATTGAACTCAGTTGAGGAGCTCTGTGAGATTAACGCAATAGTGCTGGCACCGAATAATATACCGGTTAAGGCAAATAAAAACTCTCCTTTAGTCAAAGACATATGAACTCCCTTAGTTGTATTTTGTAAAAGCAAGCCACTAACTGAGAGTATGTGGCTTGCGTTGATTTTGCCAGCTTAAGGTTGACCGGGTTCTCCTGGACCACCAGAGCCACCATCACAGCCTCTATCTGGAGTATTGCATGGTATTCTTACTAGCTTTCGTTCTGTATGCTCGGTGTAGCCAATGATTCTTCGCTTATTTTCAGAGAGAATTTTTTGCGAAACTAAAGGAATGTAACCACGATAATCAGCCCAAGCCATACCGCGGCGAGTGCTATCTTTCCATTTCATACAGCGGCAACTGTTGCCCCATTCTAAGTTTTGAGTCGTCTCTGTGTACCAATAGGTTTCACTATGACTAGCATATTGTTGTACAGGGCATGCGACGGTTTCAGCTACAACAGTGCTTTGCTGTGTGTTTCTATAATGGAGTAAATGAAAGTCAGGCTGGTATTGTAAATGGCCAAGATAAATATGGCCTGAGTACGTGCACTGTCGTGTCTTTTCAACATAATCTTCATAGATAGGGGTCTTGACTACTACATCTCTATACTCCCATTTGAAACCATATTTGGGACCTGCAAAAATGGCAAATGTTGTTAGTAAGAGACTTAAAGCTATGAGTCCTTTCTTTAACATGTGGATTCCTTTTTTTGAATGAAATTTGAAGGTTGTGTAAGCTTTTTAGTTGGTTGCAGTGAATGAGTCCGTCAGGCGCTCTAAATGCGATAGATAACTCTGCTGCATGGCTGTACTAACAATATAAAATTGCATTAGATTATGATTTATAATGAATTTTATTCAGGGCTGGACCTACTAAAGATTGATGTGTGAGGTTTTTAACTAGCGCTTTGTGGTATTTGCATTGACCAAATTTATGGAGGGGGAAAGCTTCGGATTACGAAGCTTTTTTAGAGTTGAAAACGTAATTAAACGTTAAAAGCTATAGCCAACATCTAAACTGAACGAGCGACCTGGGGCTGGGACTTTTCCTGCAGGAGATACATCTAATCCTCTAAAGAAGTACTCATTATCAAACAGGTTGTTGACCGATAAGCCGAGCTTTAGACCACTGTTATTTTGCTTAAATAGTTCCGTGGCGATATTGAAGTTAACCACAGTATATTCTGGTATTTCACCCGCTGTGCCTGAGACGTTTTCTTCAACGGTATTGGCTAAATCGGCAAATGATTCGCTGTAGTAGAAAGCCATCAGCCCTAGATCAATATCTTTGATGCTGTATAGCGCACTCGCTGACAGTTGATGCTTTGAGGCGAAAGGCAATTGATTACCGGCGTATTGCCCTTCTAATTGTTCGGTATCTAGGTAGTTATAAGCACCTGTTAACGTCAGATCGGGCAATGACATCGGCGAGTAGGTACCCTCGAGTTCGATACCTTGGTTTTTGGTTTTACCGATATTAATGAACATACTGATATCTCGGCTGTACTCCGCTTTGTTCTCAAAGTCGATTCGGTAAGCAGCTAAGTTTAGGTTGCTACGCTCTGTTGGGGTAAAACGCACACCTGCTTCATAGTTCCACGATAATTCAGATTCCAGTGTTTGCCCTTTAGGCCACAGCTGTGAGATTTGCGGCGTTCGCAGCGAGCGCTGTGCATTGGCGTAACCAAACCAAGTATCGGTGAACTCATAGCCGACGGTAATACCCGGCAGCCACTCTTGTACATGGTTATCTTGGCTGTAGTCTTGTCCTACGTTGGTGAAGGTCATACGTACATCTTCAAAGCGGATCCCTGGGGTGACAGATAATTTATCATCAAGGAAACCAATTTTGTCACTGATGTAATATGCCATGGCATTAGTGTCCATCTGCCAATCTCGAGGACGGACAGCGATTTGAGTCGTTTTGTCGATTTGATTAAGTTGGTAGCTAATGTCTTCATTAACATAACGAACGCCGACAATGATGTGTTGGGAAATATCGCCATCAAGTAACAAACTTGCTTTGGGTTCAATACCATAAACGGCAAACTCACGCGGTGAGTTACGTAAGTGTGTCGCTGTTTGCGTGGTATCAGCCCAATGTGAACCTAAGTTGCCATCAGTGTCACTATTTTTGTTATAGAAGTCCCATTGAAAATTACGCTTACTTTTATTGCCGAACACGGTTAGGTCGAGTTCACCGTAGTCAATGGTTTTTGAGTCATCAAGTACATGGTTATAGTTAACCGAAACACGCTTGGTATCAGCTTTAAACTCATCATTAGGACGCAGTGATTGATTACGGTCTTCATCATAGGCCGCTGAGTTCAGCGCCCCTGGGAGCTCGGAGAAAGCATCGTAATATTGTAGTGTGGCATCGAGGCTATTTTGCTCATCGATGTTCCAAACCGTTTTTAGTATAACGTTGGTAACGTCGGTTTCGGAGTGCTGCCTAAACGATTCACCTTTAATAACGTTGGCGTCCAAACGCATAGAAACATCGTCGTTAACAGCGCCACCAGTACTGATATTAGTGTCATACAGATTGCGACTATCACCAAAGAAGGTGATGCGCTCATTAAGGCTGGTTTGCCAATCTTCGGAGATAGGCTTGGATACTAAATTAATCACCCCGCCGACATTATTTGGGCCGTATTGAATTGAGGCGCCACCACGAGCAACATCAATTCTGTCAATCATAGACAGTGTTGCAGGAAACAATGATTGACCGGTATGACCGTAAGGCGCAAGCGTCATCGGGATGCCATCTAGCAAGATCTGAGCATAACCACTACGGCTGCTATCTAAGCCGCGTACCGAGATATTGGGCAGCACACCTGTACCACTTTCATCTTTGATTTTTAGCCCAGGTATCTGTTGCAGTGCGGTATCAATCGAGCGCACTGCAGTACGCTCTAATTGCTCTGAAGTGATGATAGAGCGGTTGCCGGTGTAGGTTTTTAGATCGGCCACTTCTGAGTCACCCAGTAAGCTACCTGTGACAACAATAATTTCTGTTTCTTGTTTGGTTTCAATTGTTTCTGCAAAGACTGTTGAGCAGTACAAGCTGCTTGAGATGGCGACAGCAATTGTACTCAAATTGAATAATTTCTTGTGGTTTAACATATGTATCCTTACGGGTTGCCTAGTACTTATTCGTTAGCTGGATTTGCTGAATAAATACACCGAACTTTTTTGGGGTGAAAATAATGTACTGGCCTGCTGGTTAAATCTGTTGCTGATTAGCTTCAAAAGTAAACTAAGCTAGTCGATCACTTGGTAGATTTAGCTTATGGCCTTAACATGCATTTAATGAGGTTGATAATTATTATCACTTGTGGCGGCGAGTTCAAGTAGCGGAATGTAAAGCTTGATATCTTTTTTAATGGCTGCATTGTGTTTTTTATCAGTCACTTATGGCGTCTGCTGCTTTTTCTATGTAAATAGTAATTAAAAACCTCTACTTGAGGTCGGGTCATTTTTTACTATTTGGCTTTTTTAGCCATATCTACAGCTTTAACCTGCATCAATTGATAACTGCTTATCTTGGGTGTTAATTGTTTTTATTGGTGAGCAATGGGTAATCATTCAATCGTGCCTAAATGGCCTAAGTGTTTATTTTATTGGTTAACATGGCTCAGCCAATATTTGAAGTGGCTGGGAAGTTGCCCTGTCCAGCGTTTGAAAGAGCGCCTAAAGTTATTGCTGTCGGCAAAATGGAGTTGCTTGGCGATAGTTAAGTTACTTGCACCAGATACGGCTAACAGGAAGATAGCTTGTTGCATATTGGCTTCATCCTGTATCTGCTGAAAACTGATATCGTAAGCCTTTAGTCGACGTTTTAATGTTGCTGGACTTAGCGCCAGCTGTGCAGCTACTTGTGGCAATGTATAGTGGCGTGTTTTAGCTCGAGTCAGTAATGAGCGAATCGCTGCAGGAAGCCCTATTTGATACTTGGCCGCTTGTCTTTGTTGATTAACCTGTTGCCTAGCGAGCTTTAGTCCCTGTGAGTTTGCTAGCTCGAATGGAGCTTGTCTTGTGGTCGCATTATAACTAATGACGCAGATAGGTTGGTTAAATGATAAGTCATGACCTAAGTATTTGTAGTATTGGTCTAATAATTTAGGCTCGGTGTAAGGTAGGGCAAAATGACCTTGCCACGCTTGATGAGTCAACCTCTTATAGGTTGATACTAGGCTTGAAAGTGTTAATTCAGTAAAGAATCGCCGCTGGCGCTGGGCACCGATATCTAGTTGCAGCAGTAAGTGTTGCATCTGCTTTGTACGCCAATGCCAGCCTTGAAGCCAAGGTTGGCTGGACCAGTGATACCTATGCCAAAAGTGCTGCATTTGCGTAAGGCTATTACAGCAAAAAAGGCCATTAGTGAGTGGGCCGCTTTGGACAGGTAACCATTGCTGGCCAAGTAAAAATGCTAAATCATCTCCCGGCCAAAGTGCTATTGCATTGTCGATTAAACTCATGAGTTGAAGAGGGCTGATCATGTGCTCTATCAGTTGCAAATCCTGCTTGAAAATTCCAGTTCCTTTCAGTAAACGGTCTACATTAAGCCGTCTATATTCGAACATCGCCACAATACTGGCCGCAAGTAATTGGCTATCAATACACTTGTCTTGGGCATAGGCGATGGGTTGCATCTAAATAGCCTGAGGCCAAGTTCTTGCTTGTTTGACGCGCTCCATCTGTTGATTAATCTGATTGATCAATCCGTCAGTATCCAACGGATGCTGCTCTGTATCTGGGTCGAAATGAATATAAGCACTGCTGGCATGGCAACCAAAATGTGCGATAACGCGTTGTAGCTCAGCTGCCATCGCTTGCGAGAATGGTGCAGAGCAGTTAGGCAGCAATATAATGAAACGGTCACCAGCAAAACGGCATACCAAGTCTTGGGAGCGTAGTTGGCAGGTGAGCATCTGCGCAATATTAGTAAGTAGCTTATCCCCTTGATTAAAGCCGTCGCGCTGATTTATTTCAGAAAAATTATCGATGTCTAACATGATTAAACTTAATGGCTTACTGCTGTTGAGCGCAATTTGTTGCCTTAGTGCCCGGGCATCATAAATCTTAGTTACTCGATCAACGAGTTTGTGCTGGCGGAAAAACTGTTCTCGAGTGCGTAGCTGTTCATTAATGGTGATCTGCTCTTCGCGCCACAGCCATAAGCCAGCAGTTAGCGTAAGCAGGCCGATAGGTGTCGGCAGCTTTTCAATCAATGCGAACCAAGAAGGCAGACTGTGGTTGATAAAAAACTCATCGAGCAGATCCATATAGCAGCCTAAGCTGTATCCCAGTAAACCGAAGATGAGCAGTTGAGTGACCTTGCCTCCAGGGCGAGCTTGCAACACGAGTGCAAGCCAGCTTAACCCTAGCAGCAGCAAAGCCCCCTCCGCCGCGACATCAAGCCAATCGATGCTGTCGCTCGCTTTTGTATCTGCCTGCAACAAGCAGAGGCTGAGTAGTATGCCGCTAAGCAAAGCTATGCCAAGGGTAAACTTTGAGCTAACAAATTTATGCATGCTGTGTTTGTTGGTGAACGAAGTATTATGCTTAACGTACTGCAATTTTATGACGACTTTATGATCCTTTAAGTAGTCAAATTGGCTCAATGGATGTTCAGCATAAGGGGGACTTTTTTGATAGAACGACTACTCGAAGGTTGCTGTATAACTACTTGCTTGAATTTATTTTGTTTAAATACAGCTGGTTAACTTCTGTTTTTCTTTTTATTACTTGGCTGCTATTCGGCGTTTGCGACTGTTACTCGCAGTCAAATAGGCTCAGTTGGCGGTAAAGTAATTGAAAACCCCGTCTTTTTTGTCCGATCTAAATATCGGCGTCACCTTACTGTCATCTATCTATTTTAGTTTTGCCTGCAAATCACCCATATAACGCAAACTAAAATAGGAACTCAACAACATGAAGCAGCTTGGTTCGCTTTCACCGCTCTACCTTGCACTTTTTGCCGCCAGCTTGGCTTTTCCATCCACTTCATGGGCTGGAAAGGTCGAGGGTGCGATTACTGATGAAGCGACCCAAATGCCATTGGAAGGTGCGCTCGTCAGCATTAAAGAGCTTAATCTGAAGCAGGAGTCGACTCGAGACGGTCGCTTCTTTTTTCAGGAAGTACCGCAGGGCGAATATACTTTGGTGGCAGAGTACTTAGGCGGAGCAACGTACACTCAACGGATTAAAGTAGGCGAAGTGAGCCTAATTAATGCTCAAATCGAGTTAAAGGGGCAAGGGATTGAACATATTCAGGTTGTCGGCCAACGCGGCTCATTGAGTAAATCTTTAAATCGCCAACGGGCGGCCGACAATTTAGTGAGTGTGTTGTCTGCCGATGCTTTAGGTAATTTTCCTGATACCAATATAAGTGAAGCACTACAAAGAGTACCAGGGATCTCTATTGAGCGTGATCAGGGGGAAGGTCGCTTTGTCAGAATTCGGGGGATGGCGCCAGACTATAATGCGGTATCCATGAACGGAACCCGATTACCGTCACCCGATAGTGATCGCCGCGCGGTGGCATTGGATGTTGTCCCGGCAGACTTACTGCAATCTGTTGAGGTGACTAAAACCTTAACACCAGATATGGATGCTGACTCTCTGGGCGGTGCGATTGAGGTTAAGAGTTTATCTGCTTTTGACCGTGATGATACCTATGTGAATGTCAGTGCTGAGGGTAGTTATGACGCAATGACTGACAGTGTTAACCCTAAGCTAGCGGGGAGTTATAGCGATATTTTTGACGATAATATTGGTATTGCCATCGCGGCTAGTTGGTATAACCGTGACTTTGGTTCTGACAATGTTGAAACAGGAGGCAAGTGGGACTTTGAAGATCCGGCTTTGCTCGAAGAAGTTGAACAGCGTGATTACCAAATTAATCGAGAGCGTGTTGGCTTGGGAGCCAATTTAGACTTTAGACCCAATGACGACAATGACCTATTTATCCGCACACTTTATAGCAGCTTCGTCGATACTGAAACCCGAAATGGTAACGAAATTAAGTGGGACGAAGGTGTCTTACCTAATAGCCCTGCAGAGGCTGAAGCGACCCGCTCATTAAAGTCCCGTGAGGAAGACCAGGCTATTTATTCGGTTGTCTTTGGCGGTGAATCTCGATTCGATACTTGGACGCTAAACTATCAAGCTAGTTGGAGCCGCGCCGAAGCCGATAAGCCGCGCTACATTGGTGGTGCGGACTTCGAAGGTGAGTTCGATGATGTTGCATATCAAGATAGCGCAGTCCCCAAAATTTCTGCAAACGAAGATTTTTACAGTGCTGACAATTACCTGTTAGATAAAGTTGAAATTGCCGAATCCAATACCGTTGATACCATGGCATCAGCCAAATTTGATTTGAGCAAAACTTGGTTGTTAGCAGACAGACCTGTCGCGCTTAAGTTTGGCGCAAAATACAGCGCTCGTGCCAAGGAAAATCGAGAAGATATTTGGATATTTGAGGATTTTGACGAGCAAGGTATTACCGAGTCGCAGTTGCTGATGAGTCAATTTTCAGCTGCTGAACCTGATTATAATTTAGGGCGATTTGGTCCATCAATTAACGCCGCACCAGTGTGGGATTTAGTCAATGGTATGGATAGTGACGCAGCCAAAGACGAGGTTGAGTCACGGATTAATGACTTTAATATTGATGAAGACATTACCGCTGCATATGTCATGGGGCACATTGATATTGATAACTTGAGACTGCTAGCTGGGGTGCGATTTGAGCACACCGCAATGCAGTCGCAAGGCTCAGGTTTTGATGAGAGTCAGGATGATTTTATTGCCAACAATACTGACCGCGATTATCAGCATTGGTTACCGGGTTTGCACCTTAACTATAAGTGGAGTGATAAAACCGTGGTGCGAGCATCTTGGAGCAATACCATTGTGCGACCTACTTTTGGTCAGCTGGCGCCTGGATTCCTTATCGAGCAAGATGATGACGAGCTAGAAGCAAGCTTTGGTAACCCAGATTTAGAAGCACTTGAGGCGATGAACTGGGATATCAGCATTGAGCATTATATGGGAGGCTTGGGGGTTATTTCTGCTAGCGGTTTCTATAAAGATATCACTAACTTTATCTATGAAGCTGATCTAGGCGGACGGGGTAACTATCAAGACTTTGATAAAGCTGAGACATTTGTAAATGGCGATGACGCCGATATTTTAGGGCTAGAACTTGCGTATGTGCAAGAGTTTGGCTTTATGCCTGAAGGCTGGCGTGGCCTTATCTTTACCAGCAACCTAACGCTGAGTGATTCTACTGCACACATCAGTTGGCAAGATGATGGTGTACAAGGTCGTGATATTCCACTGCCTAGCCAGTCAGAGCTCACCGCAAATGCCTCTTTTGGCTATGAGAACCCTTACGTAAGCGTTCGCCTCTCTGCGGCCTATAAGTCTGAATATCTGGTTGAGGTTACCGAACTCGATGATGCCAATTTTGATATTTATCAAGATGCACATACTCAATGGGATTTCGTTGCTAAAAGCTATCTAACTGAAGATATTACCCTCTATTTCAAAGCGATAAACATTACTGATGAACCTTTCTATGCCTATACCGGACAGAGTCGCTATAACGCTCAATACGAAGAGTATGGTCGTACATTTCAACTCGGTATTCAGTTCATCAACTATTAAGCTTAGGGACTCACATGATTAACAATAAAAAAATAATAGCGTTAGTGGCTCTTTTTAGTTGCCAGCTAGCGGCACAAGATAACTTTGATACGCAGCAGAACAGAACGGTTTTGCAGGGGCCTATAGCGGCGAGCGAAATGTCAATTTGGCAGCAAAGAGCACTGTTTGCCAGTGAACAACAGGGATTGGTGTTGGCAGATAGGCAGCAGTTAAATGTCATCGTCCCTGGGCAGTTTGAGTATCTGGCTGTGCATGGCGATATTGCACTGACTTACGATACTCAAATTGATCAAGTGCAGGGGGTTAGCTTAAGTCTCAGCAATACTCAGCGGATGTCACTGCTGCCTAAGCGCGCATTCCAAGTGGAGTGGCTCTGTTTACAACCTCGACAAGCAGATAACAATCTCTATGCTTGGATAGGCGATGATGCAGGTCATTCCGAGCAATGGTTATTATCATCTGCTGGTGAGTGGCAACCACAGTTGGTGCGTAGCTTGGCGGTATCAATGGGGGCGTTAAAGTGTGCTGTCGATAATAACGAGCAGTTGTATGTACTGGATAATCAGCACGGTTTATGGCGTTATCCTGCTGCGCCGCATATGGCTGCAGAGTCTGAGTTGGTAACTTATATCCCCGATAACAAGCTATCAGGGTTAGCATTCAACAGCGGCAGCATCTTGATGATGGATGAGGTTGGACAAATTTATGATATTGAGGGAGCTAAAGTCGCTACGCCCTTTAAAGGTCACGAGGCGCTCGAAAGCTTATATGTGGCAGATACACAGCTTTGGGCATATTCTGATGATGACGATCAATTCTATCAAGCTCAATGGCAGCCAAAACAGAACACAACCGTAAACTCCACTGCGCTCATAACAGAGATCCCCACTGCAGTTGAGAGTGATGTTTCAGATAGATCTGGCGATACTATGGATGATCCCGCGATATGGGTCCATCCCACTGAGCCAGAAAAAAGCCGGGTACTAGGCACCAATAAGCGCTGGGGGTTACTGAGCTTCTCAATGCAAGGTCAGCAGCTGCAAGCGGTGGCCGCTGGGCGGGTCAATAATGTTGATATTCGACAGCAAGTTTTGTTGGGCGGTAAATATCGTGACATTGCCGTCGCCAGTAATCGTGACCGTGATAGCTTGAGTATTTTCAGTATTGATAGCGATGGTTTGCTGACGCAACTACCAGAACAAGAGACCATATTGACTGATATTTACGGCCTTTGTATGTATCAACCGAGCGAAGATGAGCTGTATGTTTTTGCCAATGAAAAATCGGGGAAAGTGAGCCAAATACAACTGAAATGGCAAGATAACCATCTTAAAGCGACAGAGGTTAGGCAATTTAGTGTGCCAAGCCAGCCAGAGGGTTGTGTTGCTGATGACGTCAATAAGCAGCTGTTCTTAGGCGAAGAAAATGTTGGTATCTGGACATTTAATCTTGATGATAACTCTGCCGAATTAAACGGTGACATGATTATTAAAGCTGGTGGGCCGCTAGTGGCTGATATTGAGGGAATATCGCTGTATCAAGCCAATAGTGAAGCGGGTTACTTAGTGGTCTCGAGTCAAGGTAACGATAGCTATGTACTGTATAACAGCACACCGCCTTATGCTTACGTTGACCGCTTTAGGATAGGGATCAATGGTAAGCGAGGGATGGATGGCAGTGCAGAAACTGACGGGTTGGATGTTACCGCAAGCTCAGTAGGTAAAGGCAGGTGGTCACAAGGAATGATGGTGGTGCAGGATGGTCGTAACCGCATGCCTGATCAGAACCAAAATTTTAAGTGGGTACCTTGGAGTGAGATAAGCCAGCAACTGCAGCTAGAATAATTGCAGCTTGAGCGCACAACCACTAACGAGCTTATGCTTGTTAGTGGTTGTTTAGACTATTTAAGGTCTTTCGAAACTTAAACTATCATCAATTTCGTCATCACCATCTTCATCGAAACTTAGTGTTAAAATATCGTCATTGATAGATAAGAATAACCCTAGTTCAGAGTCAAGGCTAAAATCTGTAAGTCCTGTATCACCATTGGCATCAAAAGTAATATTTATGGTTACCTTGCTTGTGTCGCTATCTATATTATAGGTTCCCCACTCCATACCTGACTCTTCTGTTTCGTCTTCGAAATCTACTTCGGCGTGTACATAGGTGCCGTTGGCATAAAACACAAGCATGAGCAGATCATTTTCATTCTCTTCAATCGTTCTTACTTTCCAACTGCCGAGCTCGTTTGTCTTGGTAAGCCTTTCAAATACTAGCGTTTCATCTACTGTACCATCGGCATCTTCATCAACATCAAAACTTAAGTTGCCGTCGATGATTTGTGCAAAAAGTTGTGGGTCTTGGGTGTTTTTGCCGAAATCATTAAGGCCAACACCATCATTTTCATCAAACTCTTGGCTTGCGTAAACTCGATTAGACTCACTGTCGCGTTCATATGAGCCCCATTCCATGCCTGATTCTTCGTCTGAATCATCAGCATCGACCTCAAAGAGTACGTATTTCCCATTATTAAAGAACACGATGCTCAATAGGTCGTTGTCATTGTTGATTGCTTGCCAACTTCCCACTATTCCGATCTGTACATCTGCCTCGCTGAGTTGTTCAGCCAGGTGGGTAATAGCTTGGTGCTCATCGATTAACTCCGTAACTGCGTTATCCTGCCCACCGTTTTGAATTGTTGCTTGTACGGCATTAGCCGCAGCAAAATCTGCGGTCGACATATTGAAGTCGACCGGTTCAGCACTATCAATTGCGGTTTGGGTGATAGTGATACCATTACTTGGGTCACCATCTTGATCCAAAGTCTGCAGCAATCTTGCCATATTGATAACGCTAGCATTGGTGACATCTTCGCTATTAGCTAAACTCATCGGAGTGACTACGCCTGTCGCTGCCGTAGCGGGAAACTCTAACCCTCCAATAAAGAAGGTAACAGTTTCACCCGGAAGGTACTGGTACATCCCATCTGCATCGGTTACGCCATTGAGTGTTTCGGTGCGATAGCCTATGCCGATAACGGCACTATCTAGAAATACACCTGTGTCCGGTGTAACGGTGACAGGAATGGGCTGTGGCAGTACTTCTGGCTCAGGATCATCATCACTGCTGCCACAGGCAACCAGAGTTAATGAAATTAATAAAGCGGTAGTGGCCGAGTAATTAAAATTGGAATTACAGGCAAGACTAGACTTAAACATATCAAGCTCCTTTACAGATCTAGTTAGACGATTTGCTGCTGTGCCTCATGCTTAGAACATCCATCTCAGAAGCGACAACATAATTGAGTTCGCTCTAGGTTTAACACAAAATTTTCTCGACAAAATTATGTCATCACCGAATTCAAGACATTTCAGCAACTTTCATATTTATTGCTACCGCTGTAATTGTGAATCAATAGCTTAGGGGGTATTTAGTCTTTTCTGGCAACCTCGGCTTTGGCTTTAACTATTTTCATGATCGCTAATTGACAACCTAAATAGGTGCCGATGACCACTTTCTCTGCTGCTCCCAGTTTTACTGTCAGGTTTTATGCCTTCTATGAGAAAGCCTATTTTTGCGCTGTGTATTGCCGAAAACTGTCTTATAGCGAAATTTTTTGCCTGAGCAGGCGGGAGATCTTAACGGATGTGGATATTGAGATATTACTTATGATGTTTACCAGCTAACAATATCGACTGCCATGAGATTTATTGTTGCATCTCTGATGCTTTAAAATAACTTTCTGATGATTCACTTTTAGTGAATATATATTTAGTTATTGGGTGAGGTTAAAGCAAGAGGTTCTCTGAGGAAGTATCGATAATATTTTAACAGTGGCTTAATCTATAAAGAGTATGCTGGAAATGAGGAGTTAAACATGAACACTTGTTTTAAAACCGCCTCAATAGTTAATCTTTGAAGCGGATTTTTGCTTAATTGTAACCAAGAATATAACTCGGTGTTTCATCCTCCTGTTCGTAGGTGTATAGCTGGCTTTCATGCAGTGTTGAATCCTCTTCTGTGGTTTTTGAATGTTCAATTTCACCCTGTTTATAGTTATTAATGATATATTTTTCCATTACAACGTCCTTTAATTTAACTAGCGCTCTCCTTATATATAGTTTAAATAATTTACTTTGCTTGTTTCTATGCTAATTAATTTCATATTTGCTAATTTAAAATATAGCTTGGGTAATAATTAGTCTTGTTTATGACGAAATATTCACTACGGAATGATATGAATTTTTTTGTGGTTTTAAGTTTATTATTTTTATTAAATGCCTGTTCAAGCGCGCCTGAACGTAATGAAAAAGGCTCTGTTTACTCTGGAGGAAAGGGTAATCTAGAAAACATTAGTGCAGTAAAAAGTCAATTAATGCAATTACATAAAGAATGGAAAGGTACACCTTATCGACTGGGTGGCCTGAGTAAGCAAGGTGTTGACTGCTCTGGTTTTGTGCAAGTAGGCTTCCAGCAAAAATTTGGCCTAACATTGCCGCGCACCACTGATGAACAAAGAACTGTAGGCAAAAGTGTCAGTAAAAATAACTTGAGGCCAGGGGATCTGGTTTTTTTCAAAACAGGTTGGAGTACACGACATGTTGGGATCTACATAGGCAACCATCAGTTTTTACATGCTTCAACGAGCCAAGGGGTGATGATCTCCAGTTTGGACAATAGCTACTGGAAGCAAAAGTACTGGCAGTCGAGAAGGCTTTAGTTGTGTGGCTTTAGCCATTGCTCTAACGCATATTCTGATTACTCTCAAAGCTGCATCCTTAAGTTGGATCGGTAACTATTAGATATTTATCAAATCTCGCTAGTTAACTTTATGCTACTTTAAAGCCATTCTTGCTGGCATCTATTTAGTCAGAGTTTATGCACGCTTAGTAAGAACTGATATTATAGCCTCAACAGATTTATTACATTCGAAGCAGGTTGGCGGCGGATGTACTCGCAACAGATTAAAGTGAAAGGATTAAGCAATGAGCAAAGCAAAAATAGGTATTGTTACTGTCAGTGATCGCGCTAGTGCTGGTGTGTACGAAGATCTATCAGGTAAGGCAATTATTGACGTACTTAATGAGTACCTTACGTCTGAGTGGGAGCCTGTTTATAAGGTCATTCCTGACGAAACTGATGCGATTGAAGCAACGCTAATTGATATGGCGGATGTGCAAAACTGTAGCCTAATTGTCACCACTGGCGGCACAGGTCCTGCTAAGCGTGATGTTACCCCTGAAGCAACTGAAGCGGTATGTGATCGCATGATGCCAGGTTTTGGTGAGTTGATGCGTGCTGAATCATTGAAGTTTGTACCGACTGCGATTTTATCTCGTCAAACAGCAGGTCTTCGTGGTGACTCTTTAATTGTTAACCTACCAGGTAAGCCAAAGTCTATCCGTGAATGTTTAGATGCGGTATTCCCAGCAATTCCTTACTGCATTGACCTTATGGATGGCCCATTCCTTGAGTGTGATGAAGCGGTAATTAAGCCTTTTAGACCAAAAGCAAAGTAGCTCGCTTAAGCTGGTTTTAAATACACATAAGCCCGAATCAACTCGGGCTTTTTTGTGTCTAGCCATAAATGTTCCAGACATTTAATGGCATTTCCTCCATCCTTGGAGGTCAGAACACTTATGCCAAAACCCATGGATGGGTAGTTTTGGTATTTGTGTCTGGCCATAAATGTTCCAGACATTTAATGGCATTTCCTCCATCCATGGAGGTCAGAACACTAATGCCAAAACCCATGGATGGTTAGTTTTGGCATAAGTGTCAGGCCATAAATGTTCATTCGGTAACTGCGTCCTGCGTTACTCTATTTGCTGCGTTCACAAAGTTGCTAGCATTTGTTATTGCATAAGCTGGCGGCATTAAGCCCAGTGATGAGTAGCAAAGCAGGGATCATTACGAAGTGCACCATCGCATTGGGCTCGATACTAAAATTGAGCCAGACCAATAGTGCCCAGCTCAATAGCCAATAACTGACGCTGAATAGATGTTTAGTAGAGAATGACTTCATAACGAACTCCTTGTTTTGTCGCTGGTGCCTGTTTGGTTGGACTCATAACAACTTGGATACAGTTTAAATTCTGGACAATGAGTAGATAAGTGGCATTATTGACAAATTAAAGGTGATTAATGACAGGTGAGTTGCTATGAAAAGAATCGTAGTGTTAGCTGCAGATAATGCAGTTGCTGGTGGCATCATCAGTTTTATGGATGTATTTAGCTTCTGTAATACTTACTGGAAGATGACACAAGCCAATGCTGAAGAGGATCTGTTTGAGTGTAAAATTCTGTCACCTAACGGAGAACCAATTCGCAGTGACTATGGTTTATCGTTGCCTGTCGTGCCTCACGCAGATGCCGAACATTATTTATCACACGCCGATGCGGTAGTCGTTGCTTCATCCACCATCACCAACCGCACAGAGTTAGAAAGTTACTTAAAAGCATTTCATCCACATATGTCGAGCCTGCATCAGTTCGCTCAAACGGGTAAACCAATAGCTGCCTACTGTTCCGGTACGTTGGTGCTAGCGGCAAGCGGTTTACTCGACGGTAAAACCGCGACTTGCGTCTGGTGGTTGGCTGAGCTATTTAAACGTCGATTCCCCAAGGTTAATTTATGCATGGATCACTTAGTCATTAACGATGGTCAGCTGCATACAGCGGGTGCCACGACAGCTAACCTGAGCTTGGCGTTACAGCTAGTTAAGCAGTTAGTGGGTGAGCAAATTGCCATGCAAATGGCTAAGGTCTTGCTCATTGACCCTAACCGTATCTCGCAACAACCTTTTATGACTTTAGATGCTGAACCACAGCATAAGGATCAACTCGTGAGTCGCATTCAAGATTGGATGCAACTGCATTTAGCTCAGAGTTTTTTATTGGATGATATTGCCGATAAGTTTGCCATAGGTAAGCGTACTTTAATCCGCCGCTTTAAAAAGGCACTCAATGAAACGCCCGCAAGCTACATGCAACGACTTAGAGTGGATGAAGCCAAGCGCTTACTGGAAACCACTGAGTTAGCATTAGAGCAGATAGTGATTAAGGTCGGCTATGAAGATGTAAGTTCTTTTAGAAAGTTATTTATTCAGTTAACCAGTGTGTCGCCCAGGGCCTATCGGCAAAAGTTTAATACTCACAGCTGCTGTGAGTATTAAATTCATTCACTGGCAAGAAAGTGAGCTCAAGCTTGCTTCTGACTCCGATTGGCGTACTTATCGATTGCTTTTCCTGTGGTAGCCCAAACCAGCACGCCACCCCAAGCAATCAGTGAAAAGCCTGCAGGAATACAAGCGAGTAATATTAATTTGAAATGTTTGCGGTTGAATACTAGTGCCAGTAGCGCTGGCAGGAACCAGATAAATACCACTACAACGGCGAGAATTGCTAAGAATAAATAGTTATCACTAGCTAAAATATTATCGATAAATTCCATTTTATTCCTCCTGATAATGGGCCTCTTAAACGATTGTGTTTAAGAGGCATTCCTTTTATCTAAGGCTATAATCCAAAGACTATTTTTTCGCTTTTCAGTGACTTTTGCATACCCATTGCTAAGCCTGCCGAAATCACCAATGTGGTAATGGACGACACTGCGAGTTGCACGACAGGTAACTCACGGCCTTTGATAAACTCCATCAAAGCCTGTAGCTGGCCTGATACTGGTAGCCACTGCAAAGTATCGGGAGCAATATCATAGCTGGCTGCCATTGCTAACATCATGGGTAAAATGAGCACTATGGTGAGGTACGACTGGGCTTCTTTGAAGCTCTTAGCCATAAACGATACAAACAGCTGCAGGCAGGCGGCCATAATAGCGACGGGCAGGCCGATCACCATCATCATACCGATAAAGCTACCGTTAACGCTGACGCTAAAGCCAAGTTCCTGCCAAGGTACAAAGCTGTAAGCAAACTTCGACACAATTAAGGTCAGTAGTAGACCTATCATGGCAAAGATGGTCACGGCGAGAATCTTAGATAGCACTATCTGTCCAGTTGATACTGGATGACTGAGCAATAACGCTAACGAGTTACGCTCGCGCTCACCCGCACTGGTATCAATAGCGAGGTTCATGCCTGAAATAAACACTGCGTAGATCATCGTCATCGTCGCAATGCCTAAAATCATGCCAGCTTTTGAATCCGGGGTGGCTTGATCTTCAACATTGAGCTTAATCGGTTGCATCACTCTCGGGTCAATACCGCGAGCAATTAGTCGTAAACTGCCCATCTCTGAGCTGTAGGCTTGCAAACGTTTCTCAAGGCGGCGAATTGATTTCTGTAGTTTCTCATTGGAAGCATCGGCGATAAGGGTAACGTCGGCGCTGATCCCTTTAGCCATATTGCTGGCGTAATCATCACTGATGACTAACAAAATGTCCTTGGTATTCTCACCGTCGGTTTGGTTAATCCCTTTGCTAGATAAGTACTTCACTAGATCAGGAGCACCTTGCGGATTGTCGATGTTAATATTTAAATCTTCTGGACTCGTCAGCTGGCCGATCAACATAAAGAACATGCCGCACATCAGTAGCGGTGCCCCCATTGCGTAGTAAAGCCCTGCCATTACCGAGCGTTTGTCGCGTGCGGCATCAATAAGCTCTTTGCGGAGCATGGTGATTATTTTATTACTCATTTCAATATCCTTTTGTTGCCGTTGCGCTGTGCTGCATAGAGTGTTTCGATTGATGACTGCATCATGCGGCAATCCCTTCATCAGTACCGATAAGCTGAATAAAGGCATCCTCGAGTGAGGCTTTGCCCGTTTGTTGGCACAAGGCGTCAGGGCTACCGACGGCAACCACTTTACCTTCAGCCATCACAATCACTTGGTCGCAGAGTGCGGCAACTTCCTGCATCACGTGGCTGGAAAACAGTACACAGTGACCTTGGTTTTTAAGGTCTCGCAATATGTCACGCAGCACCCGAGTGCTCATGACATCTAGCCCGCGAGTAGGCTCATCGAGAATGATATTGGTTGGCTGGTGGACAATGGCTTGTGCCAGTGCGGTTTTCATTCGTTGCCCTTGAGAAAACCCTTTGCATTGCCTGTCTGCAATATC
This sequence comes from Shewanella sp. 10N.286.54.B9, assembly GCF_041468565.1. Lineage (NCBI taxonomy): Bacteria > Pseudomonadati > Pseudomonadota > Gammaproteobacteria > Alteromonadales > Shewanellaceae > Shewanella > Shewanella sp. 10N.286.54.B9. The sequence continues at coordinate 93,933 of NZ_JBFRIY010000019.1, read as the reverse complement.
AGCTAAGTGCAGTTTATCAATCACATTGCTGGTGGCTTGTTTGGCATCTTTACGTGATAAACCATTGAGCTCGGCAAAGTAACTGATGTATTCCCGTGGGGTTAAGCGTTCGTACAGTCCAAATGGATCTGGAAATAATCCCAGTTGTTGTTTGGCTGAAACCGGTGATTTGGCAATGTTAATCCCATCGATTTCAGCGATGCCATTGTCGGGCTTGAGCAGGCCAAACACAGTGCGTAAACAGGTTGTTTTACCCGCGCCATTTGGGCCAAGTAGCCCGGTAATTTGGCCATCGAGAGCAGAGAAGCTTAAATCATTTAGCGCCTGCACATCTCCGATGCGTTTTGACAAGTTTGATACGTTAATCATCAGTGTTTCCTTACTTATTCAGGGCTTGTTGTGGGCTCAAAGCTTTATCTGCATCGGCACTTAATGTGGTTTCTTGCTCATTACCATTGGCTGGAATGGCTTCAACAGTACTGGCATTCAAATAGAAATTACGGCGAGTATCCTTGCTTAAACACTCAGCGTCGATGTCGGTTACCGCACCTTTTTCGACAAGTTCGGCAATTAAGTTATTGCCACAAGATTGGTAGGCAACCCCATGAGTCGCATAAGGGGCGATAAAGTGTTTGGCATTGGTTAATTTTTCCATCGCCATCTCTCCCCAACTTGGCGGTGTGGCAGGATCTAATTCTCCAGATAACAACAGAGTCGGAATATCACTGGCGATGGCTTGGCTGAAACTGTCGTCAACGGCAGGCATGTTCCATACGGCACACGACTGCTCAAAGGTCTTGAGCATCTCTTTACCGAAATAGTTAGTTGCGGTTGTAGCACGTAGTTCAGGGGTTAATCGCTGCCAGTCTTCGCCACATACCACCGAGGCATGCATGCCCATAGCGATGCCTGTACTGTCCATTGACATGGCGTAGAGACCGGTAATGGGTTGGAAATTACCTTTTGAAGCTTGGTGAATGGCGTGGGGGATCAACGCACGGACGCTGGGTGAGTAGAGTGCCATGCGCAGCGCGCCTTTGAACTTACTGCGCGTCATGGTGAGTTGGGTTGCTTCACCAGTGGTGGGATCGGCAATGGTGCTTATTTTCGGCGCTTCAGCCAGTTCGCTATCTACCTTTTCCAGATCGGCGGCTAGCTGTGGAAATTGCTTATGACATAAAGCGTTGTTACTACAATCTTGGAGCATCAGTTCAAAAGCTCGGGCAATCGCATCACCAATCGCTAATACACTTTGCTGCATCGGCACGACACCATCTAAGGTGACCGTGGCTAAATGTTCAGGGTAGTGACGCATATAAAGCTGTGCCATGCGCGTACCGTACGAAACGCCGTAAAGATGCAGCTTTTGATAGCCTAGATGGGCTCTTACCGCTTCAAAATCTTGCAGTGCGGGTAGGCTGCCATATTGGGTAACATCGGCGTCTAATTCATCTAAACACTTTTGGGTTTCGACTCGAGTATCAAAATCACTTTCGTTAATCGCTAATGCACTATCAAAGCCGTCACCGATACATTGCAGTTGGTTTGATTGCCCAGTACCACGCTGATCGATCAAGATAACGTCTCGGGTTTGACGCACTTTACTCAGCATTTGATCAAAGCCCTTGGCGTTCTCTATCGCTGATTGCCCTGGCCCGCCTGCAATAGCTAACAAGGCTTCACTTTTACCACTGCTCTTAATTGCAGGCATGACCACGTAATGTATTTGAATCTGTTTGCCGTCTGGCTTGGCATAGTTTTCCGGTACGCTGACCGCGCCGCAGTTCATCTGCTCTGATAGCCCGTCAACATAACAGCTGCTCGCAGTGCTTGAGGCTGACGTTGTCGTTGTCGTTGAAAGCGTAAGTGGCTGCGAATGAACAGAAGGAAGCAGTACAGCTGCCCAAATGGCAACTGCGATGGCAACTTTTTTACGGCGTGTCAGAGTTGGACAAACTCCTGCTCGTAATTGCGAATACATTCCGTGGTGCATGATACTGATTCCTTTTTGCAATTTAGCGGGTATATGTTAACTTGTTACTGTATCGGTGTATCAATGTATTAATACAGTGACTAAAGGCTAATGTTAGAGCAACTAAATGTCAACCCCAGTAGTGGTGAACCAATTTATAAACAATTAAGCGAGCAGATCGTGCGCTTGATTGTGGGCGGCCAGCTACAAAGTGAACAAGTATTGCCGTCAGTGCGGCAGATGGCAGAGCATTTAACGGTAAACCCAATGACAGTGAGCCGAGCAGTGCAACAGCTGGTGGAGCAAGGTTGGCTGGAGCGCCGCCGTGGCCAACCTACTCGTGTGGCACAACGTGAGCAAAGTGATGTCACCTCCAATGAACAATTATTACACCCGCAGATTGACGCGGTTGTTGAGCAGGCTAAACAACTCGGTATCAGCTTAGATGCGCTAAAAACACTGCTTGGTGATCGCTGGAAGTAACATTTAAAGGATTTTTTTCGATGGATATGAACGAAACACCAATTTTAGTCTGCAAGCAGCTGACAAAAAAGTTTGATGATAAAGTCGCGCTTAATGGGTTAGAGATGGCGCTGTACCCTGGAATGGTTGTGGGTTTACTGGGGCAAAATGGCGCGGGTAAATCGACCTTAATGCGCTGCGCTTTAGGGATTATACAAGCCAGTTCTGGCAGTATTGATGTGCTAGCAACGCCCGTTGAGCAGATGACCTCTGAGATAAAAACACAAATAGGTTATGTGCCGCAGCAACCTTTTGGTTATGAAGGCTTTAGTGTATCTAAAGCGCTGGATCTGCATCGTAGCTTTTATCCTGAGTGGGATACATCGCTAGAAGCTGAATGGCTACAACGATTCGATCTTGATGCTAAACAGCAGGTGCAGCGTCTATCCGTTGGCCAGCGTCAGTCGTTAGCACTGATTATGGCAATGGCTTATCGACCTAAACTGCTGATCCTTGATGAACCTGTTGCCAGTCTAGATCCTATCGCTCGACGTAAATTTATGGCCGATCTATTTGAATTAGCACTCGAGTCAGGCTCTTGTGTGCTGTTCTCTTCTCATATCACTTCCGATCTTGAACGGGTTGCTAGCCATCTCGCGCTGATTAAGCATGGCGAGCTGGTGATATTTAAAGAGATAGATGAGCTGAGAGAACAAGTGAGACTATTAAAGCTGAGTGAGTCTGCCACGCTTCCCGCTGAGCTAAATATACTGCATCGCGCTGGCAATAATGTGCTGGTTGATAACTATCAACAGCAACAGTTTGATGGGCTTATCAGTGCAAACTCATTGAATTTAGAACAGCTGTTTATGGAGCTACACTCATGAACTGGGCATTTATAACCTCGGGTAAGTGGTTAAAAGGCTCTGTTCGGCTGTGGTTATTTGATCTTGGTTGCGCCAGTTTTCTGGGGGTTGGCTTACTGGGATTAGTTATGGCATTAGCTATGCCTTTTATGCTCCCTGATGACGCTGAGCGCAAAGTCGACACACTAATGCTATTGATGAATATGTTTGTCGCTTCAACTTGCGTGGCTATCGGTTGGCAGATGAACCGCTTAGCCGCCACAGAGTGGGCCGCTATTGTGCCCCAATATCGGCAAAGTGTAATGCTACAAGCACTTGGCTTATTGATAACCAGTCTTCTAATCGCAACCACTTTTCTGGCTGCACATAACGCATTTGATAAGTTTGATGAGCTACTGCTGACACTATTATTTGGGCTCGGTTTTCTCTATTTTAGCTTGAACAATAGCAGTGCTTTCCATCTGTCATTTGTATTGTTTATCTCTTTGCCCATGCTGCCTTATTTGGCTGATCTGTTGCCTGCAACAGGGAGTGCTTTGTTATTGTTTACAGATCTGGTTTTGGCAGCGCTTTTATGGCGCAAGCTATCAAGGTTTGGTTGGAATAGTAAAGCGCGCATTGTTTACCTAAATGGCCTGGAGATGGGCTGGTTTTGGTTGCCATCACTTAAGTCTTCCAAGCTGCTTAACCGGTTCGAGCGTTATCTGCACCCTGCCAACTATTTTATTGGACCGATGCTAACAATGATGTTGTTGGCTATGCCGCTAGTAACGCTGTTGTTAGCACTTGGGGCATATATGCTCGATGTGCAACTACCTGTGCTATTTCTGTTGATTCAGTTTAGTAGTATCGCTTGCGCCATGTTGCACTGGAGCCGTATTCAACGTTGGCGCGCGGTAGAAAGTTTATTTGTATTACCGGGTTTTGATGGCAAAAAGGGCATGATCGATGCCTTTATGTTAGCCCAGTACCGTTTACTGGCTATATTAACGGTTAGCATGATGGTGACTGCAGCATTAGTTAGCCTGTTATCACCACTGGTGAGTTTGTCGGTTTGGTCGCACATCGTTTTGAGTAATGTGATTGGTTGCGCGGCGATATTAGGGTTAGGGTCTATGTGTCGTACTTCAATGCAGATCTCCGCCACAATCTTTTTTGTCGCGTTGCAATCTGGTTGGGTATCATCTTCGCTTTCTACTGTGCAAAGTGGCGGAGATATTTGGCACTGGGTAGCTTGGGACGTTCCGTTGCTAATATTAGCGTTTTTCTGCCTTTGGTACGGCAAATATCGCCTATGGCGTGGTGACCTATTGTCTAGCTAACTGTTTGAAACTGTTATCAACCTGCTGGTTTTGTTGTGTTGCGGATGACAGGTTTTTATTGCCGGGCACTTAACGGTTATGTTTGAAATCAATATTGAATCAATTAGCCAGCCTCTATATGACTCAGTTAGGTACACTTGTTGCTAAGGTGTTTCTGTTTTAATTGAGCTGGTTAGCTTAAGACAATTTTTGTTAATCGAAGGCTGTTCATCACCATGGGCAGCCTTTTTTGTGTTTGACTTAACACTAATAGAGCAAAAGCTCTTAGTTTTTGAGCGAACTTCGAGTAAACTTACTTTAAAGCGGAACACTTGTAAGCTAAAAGGTAGTTATTTTATGTCACTCGAGTCATTTCACGTTATACGTCTTATACAGCAACAGAGCCAAGCACTTGGCGATGCGATAGCACTCGAAGGATTCGAAATGGCCGCGCCTTGGCATCAAGTTAGTTGGGGCCAGTTTGATGTTATCACCTCAAAAATTGCACGGGTGTTAATCCAGTTTGGCATAGAGTCGCAAGACCGTGCGGTGATCCTTTCACAGAATTGTCCGCAGTGGACTTGCGCAGATTTAGGCTTATTAAAGGCTAAAGCTGTGGTTGTGCCTATCTACCCAACTAGCACTTTAGAACAAGCTGCTTACATCGTTAACGATGCTCAGGCTAAACTTATTTTTGCTGGCGATGCCGAACAATACGCTATGGCGTGTGATTTAGTTGCCCAGTGTGACTCTGTATCGCGCATTGTGGTTTTCGATAAGAGTGTGCCGCTGCAAGATAGCCATAATCACTTTTACTTAGATGCACTACTTGAGCGAGAGCTCGATAAGGTCGCCGATACTGAGTTGCAAAAGCGACTCGCGGATACCAGTCTTGACGATCTACTCACGCTTATTTACACCTCTGGCACCACGGGTGAACCAAAAGGGGTGATGTTAGATCACCGTAATATTGCATCAACTGTGCGCCAACACGATCAAAAGATGAACTTTGAAACTGGCGATACTTCATTGGCATTTTTGCCATTAAGCCACGTATTTGAGCGTGGCTGGAGCTTCTATGTGCTTTGTCGCGGTGGTCACAATGTTTACCTGCAAGATCCAATGACGGCAAAAGACGCCATTACGGCTGTGCGTCCGCATACACTGTGTGTTGTGCCGCGTTTCTTAGAGAAAGTTTACAGCGCTGTACAAGATAAAGTGAGTAAAGCACCCAATGCACGACAGAAAATGTTTGCTTGGGCGATGTCAGTGGGTAAGCGCCAGTTTGAAGTTAGCCAAGGCCGAACTAAAGGCTCTGCAATGTTGAATTTGCAGTGGGCAATAGCCAACAAACTCGTTTATAGCAAGCTGCAACAGGTATTGGGTGGTCGTCTTAAATTCATGCCCTGTGGTGGTGCAGCGTTAGACACTAAAGTGGCTAGCTTCTTCCATAGCATTAATGTACCTGTGCTGTGTGGTTACGGTATGACTGAAACCACTGCAACAGTGACCTGTAATACGTTGGGTAACCGAGTGACTGGCTCAAATGGACAAGTATTACCTGAAACCGAGATTAAGCTTGGTAAAGACAACGAAATTTTGGTTCGTGGTGATACCGTTATGCGTGGTTACTATAACCGCCCGCAAGAAACTGAAGAAACCTTTGAAGATGGCTGGCTTAAAACCGGCGATGCGGGTCATATCGACGCAAACGGTAACCTGTTTATCACTGACCGTATTAAAGAGCTAATGAAAACCTCAAACGGAAAGTATATTGCCCCGCAGCGTGTTGAGGGCAAAGTCGGCTGTTGTCCATTCATCGAGCAGGTGGCGATTATTGCTGATGCGCGTAACTATGTTACCGCATTGATTGTGCCTGCATTTGAGTCTTTAGAAGTATGGGCAAAAGAGAAGGGCGTACATTATGAGTCACCACTTGAATTGTTGCGTCATTCCCATGTTGTAGAGCATTTTGAAGAACGCTTAAAGTCCTTACAAACAGAGCTTGCAGGGTTTGAGAAGATTAAAAAATTCACCCTACTGCCAGATGCATTTTCAATGGAAGCGGGTTTAATTACGCCAACAATGAAGCTACGCCGTAAGGTTATTTACAATAAATATGCGCGTGAAATCGATAAGATGTATGCTCGTTAAATTGAGCTAATACATCAACACAAAAGGGATGCCATGCATCCCTTTTTGTTATCTGGCTTAAAGCAAGTAGAACGGGTATAACTCAAGATGAGCAAATACTGCGTTGAAATAGAAATATCGGTAGAATAGTGGCACTGCTGTGAATAACAATAAATAAAGGACAGATCCCGTGAAGGAAAGTGAATTTAGCTTAACCATACAACCGCGTTTTTGTGAAACCGATGCCCTAGGTCATATCAATAACACGGTGATCCCAGTTTGGTTTGAAGCGGGCAGAGAGCCGATTTTTAAGATCTTTAATCCACAGCAAGACTTGTCGAAATGGAATCTCATTGTCGCAGGTTTTACCATCGCCTTTAACGCACCAACGTACTTTGCCAGTGACGTGACGGTAAAAACGTGGGTCAGTCGCATTGGCAATAGTAGTTTTGAGCTCACTCAGAGTTGCTGGCAAAACGGCAAAAAAACCGCAGAGGCGCAAACTGCGATGGTGCATTACGATTATGCCACCGAGAAAAGTGTGCCCTTGAGTGAAGAGGTGCGGCAGCAGTTAGCAGCACTCACTGGTGCACCTAGTTAGCGACAAATTACTCTGCTTCTATGATAATAAAGTGACAGTTTAACGGGGTAAACTCGACTTCTTTTAATGGAGTGAATAGTTGCGCGGGGCTATCGCCTCGCCATGTGGTTCGAGTTATATCGCTCCGACTATAATGTTGTTCCTGCCCTAGCAACGCAATGGATAGTCGCTCACCATCAAACTGCCACTGGCCTTGATAGCTATCTAGCTGCTCTAATTCTGTATCTAACGCTTCATGTTCGAGGGTTACATTTCCGCCCGGGCTTAATGCTAATAGCGTGTCCCCCTCTTTACAGTTATCGCTCCTTAGCCAGTTGGGTGGCATTACTGCGGGCTGACTGCCACGGATATAGAGGCCGATATTATCGATACTGTAAAAGTGTTTTCCCTCAGCAAATTTATAGGTTTGCGGCTGGTTAAACCCAAGCTGTTGTAACAGGGTTATCAACTGCTCGATAGCATCTTGATTTTGTTGGGCGGGGTTGATGGCGATACTGGTATCTGAAAATTCCGCAGGGATCTCCAGTTGTGTCAAGGTGATCTGCCAGCCCTGCGCTTCAAGTTGTTGACTTAGGGCATCAAGTTTAGTCGGCTCAACCCCATTAGCACTGATAAAGGCATGCCGCTGCACGCAGCCCGTTAGCAAAACAAGGCTGGCTAAACTAATCATTACTAGCTTAACGAATCTAAAGGAATTTCTGTACATACCAGCAACTAGCTTCTATCTGTAATCCTTGCGATTTTGCCCACGCTATACCATGTCTAACCAACTGCTCTGCGAGTCCTTTACCGCGCAATTCGTTGGGGACAAAGGTATGAGTGAAGTTGCACAAACCTTGATTATTTAGCGCAGCGTTATTGGTTAATAACTCGTAAGTGAGCACTGCTTGCGCCGTACCAATATTAATCACAAATTGTTGCTCATCAGGCAGATGGGTAATGTTTTCAGACATTTCAAATCCTTTGAATTTACTTAAACTTCAAAAGAAAACCATACAGATATATCGGGCTCGGAGCTACTGCTGATAAGTTTTTAGCGCGTCCAATAGCTGCGGCGTTAGCTGTGCTTTTTGCCCGGTTTTGAAGTTAAACATCACCACTTGAGATGAACCCATTGTTGTAATTGCTTGCTGAGTTTGACTGAAAACATGATAGTGCATCATGAATCGGTCATCATTAATGTCACTAATGCTGACACCAACGACTAAGGTATCAGGGAAGGTCACTGGTCGCTTATAGCGGGCTCGGTTTTCGCTTATTACAGGACCGACAGCTGTTTTTTGCAGATCTTCGAGCAGATTGATTTGGTTAAAAAAGTCGATTCTGGCGGTTTCGAAATAGCGAAAATAAACCACATTGTTGACGTGTTGTAGGGCATCCATTTCGCCCCAGGCAACGTTTATTGAAGTATTTATCGGGTATTGCTCGAGAAATTTATCCATCATGCTCTCTTATTTCGTTAAATCGACATTCAAACGACTGTTTGATTAATAGCCAGCATAACAGCATGTTTTAGTGACAACAAGCATTGATAAATGGATTTTTAGGCATAAAAAAAGGCATTCAATGAATGCCTTTTATCTGCTGAGAGTGAGTTAGATCTCTAGCTCTGCAAAGTTGCTAATCTGCTTAAAGTCGCCTGTACGTTGGCTATCATCACGCACCATTTGTACCACATTTAAACCCGCTTCGCTGGCGGCTTTCAGCTCTTCCAGTACATCTGAAACAAACAGGATCTGCTTCGGACTAAGGCTAATGGTATTGAGGATATTGCAGTAGGCTTGCTTAAAGCGTTTGTTACCCGTGCGGGTGTCAAAGTGGCCGTTAAACTTATCAGTTAAATCGCCAGCATCGCTATTACCAAATAGTAATTTCTGTGCATCAACAGAACCCGATGAAAAGCTATATACTCGCAGGCCTTGCTGCTTGTAACCGTCTAGCGCTTCGATAAAGTCTGGGAAGATATGCCCTTTAAACTCACCGTTAGCGTAACCTTGCTTCCAAATTAAACCTTGAATGGTTTTAAGTGGTGTCGCTTTGCGGTCTTCTTCAATCCACTGCAACAATATTTCGGTGACTCGAGCCAGATCGGCATCAGGCTCTAGTGCGATATCTTGTACATCACAAATGCAGTTTTCAACTAAAACATTGTGTTGATTTTCTTCAAGAAAAGCGGGTAGTACCTTAGCAGAATAAGGAAACAGAACGTCCTCAATAAAGTTAAGATCGGTAGTTGTACCGGCTGTATCTACGACAATGGCTCTGATACCCATGATGTTTGGTTACTCCGCAATGTGCTATTGATCTGTTTATTGCTCAGATCCTAAGCTGAAACGGCCTGTTTGGCTAGTTTATTTGGACTGCAAATCGTAGTTAATTTTCAGTCATGTAGCCTAACGAAACTTTTCGACGATATAGCTATCGATTTTTTCTAAAGTTAAAAGAGATGTACGGTTAAATTTTGGTTAGTTTTTCCGTGGTTTGGTTTGCAGGTTAGGGATAAAAAATTGATAAGATTTATGCTTTGGGTAATGACAAGAGTAAGCAGATAACAAATAAAGCCTTGCTTACTCTAGTCATCAATAACCGGGTTATTCAGTGATAAAACCAAAGAAGCTGAGCAGCTTTGCGGTATCTTGCCTTACACTCAAGGTGACAGAATAGTCATCAAGATCATCGGGGCCTAAGTTTGCTTTAAAACCTAATAAAAATGGCTTGTCTGCAACCAGTTGATATTGTGCTTGTATCACCCAAAGATTAACGTCTGTCATTGCTCCATGGTTTGTTGTTCTAACAAAATAGCCGCCAACTCTAGCTCGAGGAAGCGCATTACTGTTTTCTTCTACACCCGTGCTGTAAAGGTTGAACTCTAGACCACCGCCGTAATACCTTGCTAACTCATTACCTTGGGTTGCTTCATCTAAACTACGAATACCAGCTAATGCAGCAAAACTAAGAACGGAATCTCCACTAGCGGTTGCCATAAAATGACCTGGCGAATATAAATACTTCATGTAACCATCAATAGTATCGGTGACGTCGTTAAATCCAGCAGCGTCGGGATCAGGTTTTTCTTCATTAACAGTTGGGTTCTGGCCAAATGCGACTCCAACTTCAAAGTTAGTGACTGCGTCACTCCATCCCCAGCCATTCTTCCAACGACCATTTAGCTTGAGTGAGCCGGTAACCCCGCCTTGATCAAAACCAGTACGTTTGCCGTCATCGTCATAGCCATTTTGTTGTTTATAACCTAGCTCGAATGAGCTGATCCAACGCTTGGTAGTATCATTTTTTTCCTTAGCTGTTTTCCCTTTAGTTATTTGGCTTCTAGTTGCTATTTTGCTGGCTGTTAATTGCGTAAGAATAGCATTGTCTTGGGAAGTCAACGCTACTCCTGAAGCCGCTATCTCAGAAAGGCAGTTAGCGAAAACATTAGCAGCGAGACCATCATTCTTGAGTTTTACCTTATCTATACCGTCAATACCGACATTGTTCGATGACGGACAGTTAATGATGATTTGTTTGGTTGGATCTTTAGCATTCAGGCAAGCATCGATAGTTTTTGTGCTATCTAATGCACTAATACTGGGTTTGAGTGTGCTGAGTGAGTTGTAGCAAGTTTGAGTTTGTGTTGCTCCTGCGCTATTTAGCGTTTGCCCTGCAAATACTAGTGGCGACAAACCGCAAAGTAGCAGCGGAGTTATTTTTAGTAAGTTCATCATCAGTCCTTTGTGTGGTTATTTTTATTAAATAAACCAAGACTGCTGGAGAGGCCTCCACTTTGGCACAGACAATTTACACGTGAGAAAAAACCAGTAAAGTGAGAAATGACTTTTAATTGTTTAATCAGTCTTTAGTGCTACTCGGCTGTAGCTGTATTGGTGGTTGATAATTGAATTTTAATTGTCATCGCACTAACTTTTACCTTGGTATCGCGATAGTGTCTTGGAATGCTTCGTCATATCGTTCTGTGTCTGCTTGTAATTTTGTGAGTATATCAGGCCATAGTCGTCACAGTTTCCTCTTAGTAACGTTGATGAATAGCGACTTGAATTATAAAGCGCTAACACTGCGCTGTGCCGCAGTGTCCGGTTTGTTCTAATCGGTTACTACTGATGAGTGGAGAAACGATCCACCTAATACTGAAGCTTTTGACTCATTGGTTTGAAAGTAACTATTCGGGTTACGACTGTTAGGAATTAATATAATGGTGCTGTTTAATATATTGCCATTTTTCCTAATAGTATTTAGGTTTTGTCGTACTAAATGATGGCGGTTGGCTGTAGATCCTAGCTAAAAGAGCAGTAGATAAGTGAAGTGATAAAGATAGAATGATAAATGCTAGAACATTCTATTAAAATATAAGGGATAGACAATGAACATGAAAAAAGGACTTTTAGCTTTAATAGCAACTGCTGCAGTAACCACAGCGGTACAAGCTGCCTATTGGGAGTTTTCAATCTACGCTTACGTTGATAGCAATGGCGCCGAAGTTGGCAGGTTGTATATCCCATGCTTTAACCGTCAAGCGGTTAGTCAAGGCACAGTAACAAATAAAAAGGTACTGGTTGAACGAGGCACCTGTAAATAAAAGTTAACTTGAATCGCCCGCAGCATCGGCGATTTTTATTTGCTGACAACCGCTATTCTATTAACTAAACGTTATCGGTTTAGTGCGCTAAATAACCTCTACAATGATATAGATCTTAAGAGAGACCGCTGCAAAATTTGACAGTTTGGGAACCATTGGTTTTAGCTGCATCAGGCTGGTTGTCGTACAAAATCAAATAATCCCTATCTAACTTTAATATCGAAAGCGATTAGCTGCAACCGTTAAGCACACTCTGCTTTGTGGCGGAAGTCCAATGCTGAGCGATGACAAAACATCATCGCTTTAGGCATCCAACTCTTGATAGAAAGCTACTGATGTACCAAGCGGCCATTTTTAACCACTTCGATACAAGAGCCGACCCCATAGGTGTAGGAAAGCTCTGCCGGGGTACTGATATTCCACAGGCAGAAATCGGCGGTCATGCCCGCTTCGATAATCCCAACCTCAGCATCAATCCCCAAAGCTTTAGCGGCATTGCGTGTCATGCCGGCGAGTGCCTCTTCTGGGGTTAAGCGCATTAAGGTACAAGCCATGTTCAGCATCAAAAGGCTAGAACACATTGGCGATGAGCCTGGGTTATAGTCACTGGCAACCACCATCGGAACTTGGTATTGGCGTAGCAGCTCAATAGGAGGTAGCTGGGTTTCCCGTAGGAAGTAAAAAGCACCGGGCAGTAAGGTGGCACAGGTGCCGCTTTCGCTCAGGGCTTTGACGCCGGCTTCATCAAGGTATTCGATATGGTCTACAGACTTGGCGCCTAGCTTGGCTGCCATGGCTGAACCGCCTAAATTTGATAGCTGCTCAGCATGCAGTTTAATATCGAGGCCAGCATCTTTAGCTGCAGTAAGCACGCGTTCGGTCTGCGCTAAGCTAAAGGCGATATTCTCGCAAAACACATCGACGGCGTCAGCAAGGTTCTCTGCAATCACTTTAGGCAACATCTCATTGATCACTAAGTCGACATAAGCATCACTGTCATTTTTATATTCTGGTGGGATCGCATGTGCACCTAAAAAGGTCGTTTTCACCTCTACATGATGGTGTTTACCTAGCTCGCGGGCGACCCGCAGCAGCTTTAATTCGGTTTCAATATCTAAGCCGTAACCCGATTTGATTTCAACTGTGGTCACACCTTCTTTGGCGAGTGCATTCAGGCGTTGGCGACCAAGCTCAAACAACTCGGCTTCATCGGCTTCTCGGCAGGCTTTTACGGTTGAAATAATACCGCCACCACTGCGAGCGATCTCTTCATAGCTAGCACCTTGCAAGCGCAGTTCAAACTCATTGGCGCGATTACCAGCAAACACGAGATGAGTGTGGGCGTCGATGAGCCCTGGGGTGATCCAGCCACCTTTACCTTTGTAAATTGGCGTGGCGAGTACATCAAATTCTGGCAGTTCACTGCGTTTTCCTACCCAAGCAATTTTGCCATCTTTAACCGCTAACGCAGCATCTTGTATCGCACCGTAAGGCTCTGAAATGCTTGGTGACATAGTAGCGATATTGATATCAATCCAGACTTGATCCCACGACATACTGCACTCTCTTTTTGTTGTTTTAGCTAGTGGCTGAATACTAACACTAAGCATCGTCACTAAAAATATTTTGTGAGCTAGCTTGTATTTACTTGTATATACAAGCTAGGATTGTAGCCGAGTTTTTGATCATTATAAATAGCAGACCGTTGCTAAATGGCCGCAAATACCCAGCATAGTGTGTCGGTCATCAAAAATGAAAATCGCGACAGCAAAGCAACCAATAAAGGTAAATAAACCTGATATGGCAACGCCAAAGTTTGAAGAGATTAAGCAATATATTTTAGCGCAGATTGAATCTGGACAGTGGGCGGAAGACAGCCGTGTGCCGTCGGAAAATCAGCTGGCTGAGCTGTTTAGCTGTAGCCGAATGACCGCAAGACGCGGCTTAACTGAGCTAACAGAATCTGGCGTATTAGAGCGTTCTCAAGGGTTGGGCACTTTTGTTGCGGGGCTTAAAAGTCAATCTTCGATGATGGCAATTCGCAATATTGCCGATGAGATCAAAGACCGTGGCCATGGTTACAGCGTGCAGCAAGTGTCCTTAACGCAAACAAGTGCCACAGGTGCTATAGCCATTGCATTAGGACTAGAAGAGGGTAGTGCTGTCTATCAGTCGGTGCTGGTGCACTGCGAGCAGGGGACACCGCTGCAATTAGAGGAGCGTTTTGTGAACCCCAAATTGGTGCCTGAGTATTTAGCGCAAGATTTTACCCAGCAAACGCCGCACGAATATTTATCTATGGTGGCACCGCTAACGGAAGCCAAGCACACCATTGAAGCCAAAATGGCCGATGATGCGCAGCTAGCACTGCTCAACATCGAGGCCTCAGAGCCATGTTTACAGATTACTCGCCGCACTTGGTCACGCCAAGGTGTGGTGAGTTTTGCACGTTTAGTGCATCCAGGAAGTCGATTTAGATTAGGTGGTCATCTGACCTTTAACTAGAGGTTGGTTTGCTACAGCAGTACAAGTAAAACGCTCAAACAAATGAGCTGAAAACGATTTAAAAAACAAAAAGACAGTTATAAAAACAAGCATATAAAAACAAATCGAACGAGGTAGACCCATGGATAAGAGACACGATCCAAGCCGCCGCATCATTGCGCCGACAGGAACAAAGCTAAGCTGTAAGAGTTGGTTAACCGAAGCGCCAATGCGTATGTTAATGAATAACTTACACCCAGATGTTGCTGAGCGCCCTGAAGACTTAGTGGTTTATGGCGGTATCGGCCGCGCCGCACGTGACTGGGAGTGCTACGACAAAATCGTTGAAGTACTGCAGCGCCTTGAAGAAGACGAAACCTTAATGGTGCAATCGGGTAAACCTGTCGGGGTATTCAAGACCCACAATAATGCCCCGCGAGTGATTATTGCTAACTCTAACCTAGTGCCACATTGGGCTAACTGGGAGCACTTTAACGAGTTAGATAAGAAAGGTTTGGCGATGTACGGCCAGATGACAGCAGGTTCTTGGATCTACATCGGTTCGCAAGGCATTGTGCAAGGGACTTACGAGACGTTTGTCGCGATGGCTAAGCAACACTTCGGCGGTTCGTCTGCTGGCAAATGGATCTTAACCGGTGGTTTAGGTGGTATGGGTGGCGCACAGCCTCTTGCAGGCACTATGGCCGGTTACTCAGTACTGACCTGTGAAGTGGATGAAACCCGTATCGATTTTCGTCTACGTACTCGCTACGTAGATAAAAAGGCGACCACTTTAGATGAAGCATTAGCGATGATTGAAGAAGCTAATGCGAGTGGCAAGCCTGTATCAGTCGGTCTACTTGGTAATGCAGCCGATGTTTTCGCTGAGCTGGTTGAGCGTGGAATTACACCAGATGTGGTTACCGACCAAACTTCAGCGCACGATCCGCTAAACGGTTACCTGCCACAGGGCTGGACGCTAGAGCAAGCGATTGAAATGCGTAAAACTGACGAAGCGGCAGTGGTTAAAGCAGCTAAGCAATCAATGGCAGTTCAAGTTAAGGCAATGCTAGCGCTGCAAGCTGCAGGCGCCGCGACAACCGATTACGGTAACAACATTCGCCAAATGGCATTTGAAGAGGGTGTAGAAAACGCATTCGACTTCCCAGGTTTTGTACCTGCTTATGTGCGCCCACTATTTTGTGAAGGTATTGGTCCATTCCGCTGGGTAGCGCTATCTGGCGATCCTGAAGATATCTATAAGACCGACGCTAAAGTTAAAGAGCTTATTCCTGATAACCCCCATCTGCACAACTGGTTAGATATGGCGCGTGAGCGTATCGCGTTCCAAGGCCTGCCATCGCGGATCTGTTGGGTAGGTCTTAAAGATCGTGCCCGTTTGGCTTTAGCCTTTAACGAAATGGTTAAAAATGGCGAGCTTTCTGCGCCAGTGGTTATCGGCCGTGATCACTTAGACTCTGGCTCTGTAGCCAGTCCTAACCGTGAAACTGAATCTATGCTTGATGGCTCAGATGCGGTATCTGACTGGCCACTAATGAACGCACTACTTAACACTGCAAGTGGTGCAACTTGGGTGTCGTTGCATCACGGTGGTGGTGTCGGTATGGGCTTTAGCCAGCACTCAGGTGTAGTGATTGTGGCAGACGGAACCGATGACGCCGCAGCGCGCTTAGGTCGAGTGCTGTGGAATGACCCTGCAACAGGCGTGATGCGTCATGCTGATGCTGGATATGAAATCGCCAAAGATTGTGCCAAAGAGCAGGGTCTAGACCTGCCGATGCTTGATACCGCCAACACAGAGGGTAAGTAGAACATGAGCCATTTAGTATTAACGCCGGGTAGCCTTACCCTTAAGCAAGTTCGTGAAATTAGCCGCGGAAAAGTTACCCTTGAGCTGGCTGAGAGCGCTATTAGCGACATCAATAGCAGTGCCGGTCTTGTACAACAAGTACTGGATGAAGGGCGTACCGTTTATGGTATCAACACCGGTTTTGGTTTACTAGCTAACACTAAAATTGCCGCTGAGGATTTACAACTGTTACAGCGCTCTATTGTACTGTCGCACGCTGCGGGTACCGGCCAATACATGCAAGACGCTACAGTGCGTTTGATGATGGTATTGAAGATCAACTCGCTAAGCCGTGGATTCTCTGGTATTCGTTTAGAGGTGATTAACTTCCTTATTGCATTGGTGAATGCTGAAGTTTATCCCTGTGTACCAGAAAAAGGCTCTGTAGGTGCATCTGGTGATTTGGCGCCACTATCTCACATGTGTTTACCACTACTTGCCGAAGGTGAGATGAGCTACAAAGGTCAGCTGATCACTGCTGCGGAAGGTCTTGCAATCGCAGGTCTTAAGCCGCTTGAACTAGCGGCTAAAGAAGGCTTAGCACTACTTAACGGTACGCAAGCTTCAACCGCATTAGCGCTAGAAGGTTTATTTAACGCAGAAGACCTGTTTGCGGCAAGTTCTGTTATTGGCGCCATGAGCGTTGAAGCTGCGATGGGCAGCCGTAGTCCGTTTGATCCGCGTATTCACGCTGCTCGTGGCCAAAAAGGCCAAATTGACTCAGCAGCTGTATTCCGTCATCTACTGGGGGATGAGTCAGAGATCAGCCTTGATCATGTTAACTGTGAAAAGGTGCAAGATCCTTACTCACTGCGTTGTCAGCCACAAGTATTGGGCGCTTGTTTAACCCAAATTCGTCATGCAGCAGAGGTGCTAGGCACTGAAGCTAACGGTGTTACCGATAATCCATTAGTGTTCCAAGATACTGGCGACATTATCTCTGGTGGTAACTTCCACGCTGAGCCTGTGGCAATGGCAGCAGATAACCTAGCGATCGCGATTGCAGAACTGGGCTCTATCGCTGAGCGTCGTATCGCACTGCTTATCGATTCAAACTTGTCAAAACTGCCACCGTTCCTTGTCGAAAATGGCGGTGTAAACTCAGGCTTTATGATTGCTCAGGTAACGGCTGCGGCATTGGCATCTGAAAACAAGACTTACGCGCATCCAGCGTCAGTTGATAGCTTGCCAACTTCTGCTAACCAAGAAGATCACGTGTCTATGGCTACGTTTGCGGCGCGCCGCTTGCGTGATATGTCTGAAAACACCCGTGGCGTGTTAGCAGTTGAACTACTAGCTGCGGCGCAAGGCTTGGATTTCCGTCGTCCACTGCAACCTGCAGTCGCTGTGGCGAAGGCTAAAGCTGAGCTACGTGAACTGGTGACATACTACGATAAAGACCGTTTCTTCGGCCCAGATATCGAAGCCGCGACCGACCTGTTGATCACTGCCAGCTACAACGCTTACTTGCCAGCAGATATTCTGCCGAGTCTGTAAGCTACCTCTGTGATTAGGTATTAGTTACAAATACTAAAAGGGCTATCTTTGATAGCCCTTTTTTAATAGTACAATTAAGCATTACGATTGTGACTTGGAGTAGAGAAATGCTCTATGCATATGTGAAACGCCACAAGCACCTCCATGTGGGCTCGACGATGGCATCCATGCCATCAACGTCCACAAATGCACTAGAGCATTTTGATTGCCATTAATAGCTGTTATTAAAAAATGAAACCTAATACTTTTCAAATACACTGTATCGATCCTTTAACGCATTGCGCAAAAAATTCTTTAGTCTTAAGCCTAATGTCTGCATTGTTGAAACTGTTAATGTGTAATAGCGTAGTTTGGAGTTGATGGTCGTTGAAGCGAATTTAAGGTGCAGTAATGCAAGCATTTCAAGATTTATACCCAGAAGATCTCAGCCATTGTTATGGTTGCGGCAAAAATAATCCTCACGGGCATCAACTCAAAAGCTATTGGGACGATGATGAAACTATTGCCTTGTTCACTCCTAAGCCTTTTCATACCGCTATTCCCGGATTTGTTTATGGTGGACTGATTGCTTCATTAATCGATTGTCATGGCACAGGTAGTGCCAGCGCCGCCGCTGCACGGGCTTTTTCGGATAACACTCAAGCGCCACCAAGGTTTGTTACCGCGGCGCTGAATATTGATTATTTGGCACCCACTCCAATGGGCATTGAGCTCGAACTGCGTGGCGTTATTCGACAGGTAAAACCTAAAAAGGTATTAATTGAAATAAGCTTGTCAGCACAAGGCAAGGTGTGTGCTAAAGCGCGTATGGTGGCAGTGAAGATGCCTGAGAGCATGATGATTTAACCTACGCTTTTTAGTTATCGATTATCGCTGCTTCGAGCAGGTTAAATTATTTTTTATAAAGTAAGAGTAATGTTAAGCTATTGATTTTTGGCTTGGGGTTGTGATGATCTGTTGTAAGCTAAGTCGCCAGAACTTTTTTATTCAAGTTTTCGTTACTTTATTTTTTATCGCAATAGGTATTGAATTTTACCTAAATATAGAGACACTTCGCTCTAGTGAGACCTTTGGAAAAACCCTAATAGTTATAACGATGGTGCCTTTATTCGTTTTATATTTATTGGTTATTATCGTGAGTTTTATAGATAGCCCAAAAACAATAAGGTTAGACCTTGCTTCAGAAATGCTCTTTATTGATGATAAGAAACTGGAGCTAAGTGAGCTAGAAAGCCTCTCTTTTAGCTATGAAAAAGAGCGAATTTTTATTGAGGTAATTCTTCTCAAGGGTAATATTTTGCTTAAAAGCAAAATAAGCTACCTATGCAATATGTCTATTAATGAGATAGACGAGAGCACGTCAGAAATCGAGAATGTTGCAGTCTATCGTCATTAACAAGGCCTAGTTACAAGAAGAGCTGTTACTCTGTGCATCTAGGCCTTAACAGTTAGATTCTCTAGCCATTAAAGTGTTAATTTTTATATTTTTTCCAAGACAAAAAAATGGTAGCCAAACTCTGCGGCAAACTGGCTGCAAATATCCACTTCATGTTTGATATCTTTCAGCGCTGCGGAATTAGGCATTGCTGATTCAAGCTCTTTTGCTCGCTCACCTAACGGGCCGTAATAATCTAACCAAGCCTGTTTGCTCTGAGGGAAATGCGCTACAACACGATAGCCAGCGTGCTTCATTTGCTCGATTCGGGTTGCGACAGGCTGAATGTCTGGATAGTTATGCTTCCAAAACTCAACAGATTCACTGTTTGGATTATCCGTTTTCCAAACCAAATCACTAATCACTAAGCAGCCTTGCTTTGGTAGTAATGGTCGCCATTGCATGAGAGCTTTCTCGATCCCCATTATGTAGGCACTGCCTTCTGCCCAGATAAGATCAAAGCTCTCATCAGAGAAAGGGAGTTCTGTCATGCTGGCGCAAATTGTTGCGAGTCGTGCCGAGAGACCTTGCTGTTCAAAACGTTGTGCTAGTCTATCTAGTGCAACTTGTTCATTGTCGACGGCGGTAATACTCGCCTCGCTATGTTCTGCTAATACCTGAGTCGCCAGTCCCTTACCGCAACCCACTTCTAGTATGTTAACTGCCGTGCTAGGCACTAATGACAAAGCTTTTTGTGTATCAACTTCACTGCCTGGACCCCAACGTTCTAAGGTTTCGAAAACCTTCATAAAGTCTGCGATGTATAAATCATGTTCGTTCATATCTTTTGATAACCATTTCAGTCGCAAGGCTTCTTTCTCATTGAATCCTTGCTTTATTAACCACTCGAGATGAGCATCTGGCGCAAGTTTATCCAAATTTGCGTGCCATGCTTTAAGGTCACCCTCACCGAGCATGGATGCAAGCAACTGTCTTGACTGCTGCTTTTGCTCTATCTCCTCGTCCAGCGCTTGTAGGCGGCTTTGCAATAATTGCCTATCAACTTTAGCTTCTAGGCATATTTTGCACTCTTGTAGTGTTAACCCGCCGGCAAGTAATTGCTGGATTAATCGCAAGCGTTGCAGATCTTTATCGCTGTATATTCGATAGCCATTATCAAGCCGATGCCCAGTGATAAGCCCTTGCTTCTCATAATAAAGCAGCGCCGTTCGAGATAGCCCAACCTTTGCTGCAAGCTCAGATATTTGATACATGATCACCAGCCTTATATCCGTTGATGGTTAAGTACCTTAAACTATAAAGCTATAGACAGGTCAAGTTAGTGTGTTGAAGATAGTCAATAAAACACCGAGAAAAGGTAGAGAATGGAGGCTAGTGTTACAACACTATCTTTATGAGTCGGTAGCCTTATCTGTATACTATTATCCTGATTATAATGGAAATAATGCTCTTTAATTATCAGGAAGGGCAAAGCACAAGGAAGAAATACAGATCATGATTAAGTTTTTTTTATTCTGTTTGCTGGCAGTAATTTTTGTTGGCTGTAGAGCTACTGAGCAGATTTTAACTGTTAAAGCTGGTGAATGTTACGGCGTAGAATACACCGTCAAGCCGCAATACAGCCCTAGTGTTTCTCGTAAAATAGTTGTCGCTATAAATAGACTGAATAACTGTGATTTTGTAGAAGCACAGACAACTCTAGCAGCAGCCGCGCCACAAACAGATAAAGATAGGTATCTTGTTGCGTCATATAGAGCGCAGGCTGGAGCTGCTGATATGGTGAGGAGGAGTTTGCATAATGGCAATTACCAGCAGGTGGTGGATTCTGCTTTATTGTGGAGTAATTTTGTAAAAGTAGACAATGATCCGCTTATTAGTAAAGAGCTATACATTGCTTACAAGATGCTGGGAAATTTTGATAAAGCTGAACATTTGGCGGTTATTGCTTTTGAGTCACACGCTGCAGCAGAGCTACATTTTACTCAATGGCATCAAAAGCAATTCCCCGAACGATATAAACAAAAAGACAACGTTGATTATGCAAAGCTGAGCCGAGATCTGTTATTACTGGAAACTGAGCAGTCTATAAGTGACAGCTTAAACTTCCGTCGTCGGCAGGGTGTCGATCCCGTCGTGACAACAAGAACAGATTTAAGTGTTCCCTTTTCAATCTATCGAGTCGCACCTACTGCTGTGCACCCAGGCTGGGTAGTATTAAGCTATTCGGTTAATAAAGAGGGGCGAACTGAAGATATAGAAATCATTGATGTGAGTCCTGAAGGTGCTTTTGAGGCAGATGCCATCAATACATTATCGAAATGGTTATACCTTCCTGCTCAATCTGAAAGCGGTACACTCATCAAAACAGTAAACCTCAAGGTTAGACTTGAGGTTTCAGTGGCTGATTAATCCAGTTGCAGCCTCTCAAACCGATTTATCATAGGCTGCTGTTAACCAATTAATGACTTCATCATCAATGTCAGCTAACGTTTTAAGCTGAATTCGATGAGTACACATGGCGCCGAAGGGGCCTGAATCTTCTAGCCGCCCTTGTACATCAACACCTTTGAGCTTTAAGCCCAAGTCTATTCTCGTTTTAGTAGCGGGTTTGATTAGTGCAAACTGGTTTTTTCTTATTAAGCTGACGCTGGCTTTTTTGGGCGTTATAGTGACATCATCACCGAAGCTATCGGCGATAGCGATTAGCTTTTGGTAGATCGGTTTAAGGCTTTCTTTCCCGGTATATTGAGAGGCAACTAGATCTTCTGTTGGCTGATCTTTTTGTTGCGATAAGGTCACAATGGTATTGGCAAATCCATGGGTCACGCTATGCTCAGTTTTGAGGTACTTGACTGCCGCGCTATGTTTATCGAAGTTCTCTTTTGCTAATACTTGAATCCACTGCTCGAGACTTTTCCCTGTTTTTTCAGGCATATTGTTAATCATGGTCTGTAATGCTTTATCCATATTATTCAACCTTTATCCATAGCGTATGAATGTTCATTTATGCATTAGTTTAGCAAAGAAGCAATCTACTATTGTTTTGCTGGGGGCAGAACAGCAGGCATTATTTAAATGATTATTGGATTTAAAAAGGGAAATGACTTCGGCTTTAGGGGGGAAACAAAAAGACCTAGCTTATCGCTAGGCCTCTAAAGCGGGAATTAAACTAATGAGGTTACATACGTGAGTCCATCTCTTTCATCTTCAGGCTCATTAGCTGCTTAGTCCATTGCGCTTTGTCGATACCTTCAATCCAGAATACTCGGCTTTCGCGGGTTTGGCCTTTACGCAAGTATGTATCAGGCATTCTGAATATCGCTTGCCACACCTGTACGGTTTCGCGCTTTATCAGCGAGCCGGAATCGGCAAATAAGCTGACTTCAAGCTCAATCATCACGTAGTGCTCTGAGCTATTGCTTGAGAGCTCAAAGGTTAGCCCTAGTCGACCATCATCATCCCACTGGCTGTTTAGGTAGCTGACTTTTACGCCGCTTTTTCCAGTTGATTTTAATAGTGCGGACTGAGCGATAGCACTTGAGGTGAGGGCTTCGCTAGTGTTTGTTGTAGCAGGTACGTTTGCTGGAGCTGCACTCTCTGCGGCTGTTACTGCGGCTACCGTAGCTGGTAGGGTCACAGGTGTTGCTGTGTCCGGTTTAGCCTGACTTTCTAGGATCACATATTCCCAGGTGAAGTCATCGTTAAGTTTAACTGTTGCGCCATTTTCTAAAGTAACTCGCGCCACTTCATCGGCATAGGCGGGGATTGAGAGCGAGAATAGAGCAATGCAGGCATAGGCCATTAGCGTTTTGTACATGATTGTTAACCTTGTAAAGGAGATTGCCCTAGCATAGACAAACTCCTGTTAGATTAACACTGACAAGATCAAAATTAGTGTACTTATCGTCGTGGGTTTACATGGTGTAACCGATACTAAATACCGCTGACTCAGTGGCGCTGTTGTAGCCTGCAGCCATTGTGAAGTTAGGCCCTAACACATATCGAATACCTGCCTCGGCTCCCCAAGTGGTATCTTTGTCGGTTTCCCATACAGGCTCGGCGCCGACAACATAAGGGACAATATTGGTAGTAGAAGAGACTTCGTGGATATAGGCCGTCGCTCCGCCATAAAGGCTTAAGCCCGCAGCGAGTGGGTAGGTTAAACCAAAGCGCCACAGTGAACTTTGTGAATAAGCCTCGCTGGGCTCTTCAACCACTAAATCATTTTTTTTGCTCTGTGCGTAGCCAATGTAATAACCCCACTGGGCATAGTCAGTATCGTAGTGGCTGGGAGCAATGGTGATGCCGTAGAGATCGTCGATTGCCGGAATATAGTCTACGGTTATAGCAATTGTCGGTTTTGGTAAAACTGGCGCATCTTTGCTGTAATCATTGGCAAGCGCGCTAAAGCTACAGAGGGAGATAACACAGGTAAGTATGTATTTGGTCATTTTGATCTCGATGAACTTCAGGCAATAGAAAATGGATTGTTGTGAATCTTTAGATTACAGTCAACTGTGTTAGCTCAAATTGCTGTTAAACTTGATTATTGTGATTAATTTGTTTGCCACTTGATTGTGGCTTGTTAACCCTATTTTGCAAGCTTGAACGGATTGTTTATGTCTGTTCACTATCGGAGATATCTATTTTGGATCAGGAATTACGTGCAAGTATCACTCAATGGTTGGCAACTGTCGGGATCGACAGCCAACCAGCAGACGGTGTTTCAACCAGTATTCTTGTTATAGCCTGTTTCATTGTTGCTTTTATTGGCTACGTTTTTGTGAAACGTGGTGTTGTCAGTACCATGAATATTGTCATCACTCGCTCGCGCGTCCATTGGGACGATATCTTCATGCGCTATCGTGTATTGGAGAAGTTGGCTAAGTTGGTTCCGGCTCTTATTCTCAACATCATTCTGCCACTGGCCTTAACCGAGCATCCTGTGCTGGAGAGTTTGGCTGATCGGCTACTTGACGTCACTATTGTTATTTTATTTGTGCGAGCAGTTTATAGCGCCCTTGATGCGGCGAATGAAATTGCTGACGTGAACTTGATCAGTCGTCGATTGCCTATCAAGAGCTTCGTGCAGCTATTTAAGCTATTTATGTTTTTTGTCGCCATTATCATTTCGATCTCGGTACTGGCTGATCAATCGCCGGTTTATTTCTTAAGTGGTTTAGGTGTAGCAACCGGTTTGGTGATGTTGGTCTTCAGGGACACTATTTTGGGCTTTGTGGCTGGTATTCAGCTAGCGGCTAACAGAATGGTCAGCCCAACAGATTGGATCCAAATGGATAAGTACGGCGCCGATGGTGCGGTTGAAGAGGTATCGCTTACAACGGTTAAAGTGCGTAACTGGGATCAGACTATTACCATGATCCCCGCCTATGCTTTGGTGTCGGATGCCTTTAAAAACTGGCGTGGAATGTCTGAATCTGGTGGCCGTAGAATTAAACGGTCAGTACAGATTGATATTAGTTCTATCGGTTTTTTAACTGAAGAGGACCAGCAGAGATTATCGAAGATCAATCTTCTTAAGCCCTATTTCGCTGCAAAATCGCAGGAGATCAGTACGTTTAACGCCCAGATAGAAGATGCCGATATGCCTGTAAATAGTCGACATTTGACTAACGTGGGGACCTTTAGAGCCTACATGTTGGCTTATTTAAATCAGCATGAGAAAGTTCATAAAGATATGACCTTGTTAGTACGTCAGTTGGCGCCAACATCGAGTGGTGTACCGATTGAGCTATATATCTTTACCAATGACATAAGGTGGGCGGCTTATGAAGATATCCAAGCGGATATCTTTGATCATGTGTTTGCAATAATGCCAGAATTTGGCTTAAGGGTGTATCAAGGGCCTACAGGCGCGGATGTGCGTAGTTTGCAAAGCCATTAGTCACAGTAGCTGAACCTAGGAAGGCACCTTATTAGGTGCCTTTTTTAATATGATTAAACCAAGTGGCGGCCACCATCAATTTTCAAGGTTTGACCGGTAACATAGTGACTTTGTAATAGGTAATTGACCGCATTTAAGATCTCTACCTCACCCCCCTCCTTGGCCATCAGTGCTTTTTTGAGTGCCTTTTGCTTGTATTGCTCGTCATCATCGGGATTAAACATGAGTAGTGCAGGGGCGATACTGTTGACCTTAACCTCAGGTGCATACTTCGCGGCAAAAGATAGCGTCAGGTTTTGTAACGCTGCTTTACTGGCAGCATAAGCTGCATGTTTTTTACTGCCTTTTTCTGCTACATAATCGGTGATGTGGATAATGTCAGCCATGCCGTTATTGGCTTTGAGCTGCTCCGCAAGTGCCAAGTTGATGGTATAAGGCACACTCACATGAATGCGCATCATTTTGTCCATAGTTGATAGGGCAGATGCGGTATCGCCGTCTGGCAACCAGTCAGATGCATTATGGATTAGAGCTTTAAAGGCTGACTGTTGAGCAAGCTTTTGTAGCAGTTCATTGAGTTGAGCATCTTGATAGAAATCACACTGATGCAGCTCAACACCTAAGGCTTCGAGTTCTTGCAGTTGTGGGTATTGGCTACGATAAGTGCCAATGACTTTATAGCCTTGTTGGGCTAAATGCTTGGCAAGGTAGAAGCCGACACGCTTGCCGACTCCGGTTATTAAAATAGCGGCTGTCATCAAAATCCTTAATGGCTGACTAGCGGAAAAACTCTGCCCGAGTTGCGGCGCTGGTTTTAAACTCGCCTCCGAGGGCTGTGGTTTGCGTTTGCGATTGGGTATCCATTACCCCTCTGGATTTTACGCAGTAGTGGGTGGCATCAATGCTGACCGCGACGTTATCGGTTGCCAATAATGTTTGTAGGGCAACTAAGATCTGCTTGGTTAAACGTTCCTGCACTTGTGGACGCTGGGCAAAAAAGCGCACGATACGATTGATTTTAGACAGACCAATAATGGTGCTGCTGGGGATATAAGCCACTTTTGCTAAGCCATCGATGGTAACGAAGTGATGCTCACAGGTGCTGACGACGCTGATATCAGTGATCCGCACCATCTCATCGATCGCCATCTTATTTTTAATTTGAGCTATTTTAGGAAAGTTGTCGTAGTTTAGGCCGGCAAAAACTTCGTTGACATACATCTTAGCTATACGGTGCGGCGTCTCTTGTAAGCTGTCATCGCTGAGGTCGAGGCCTAAGGTTGATACGACTTCCGTCATTAAGCCCTTAATGCGCTCGTACTTCTGTTCGGGGGTCATATCCGACGGAATTAGAGGGGTCTCGAGCCCTTGTTTGATTAGTGCATCTCTCACTTGTTGAGCCTGAGGTACGTCCATAATTGACTCCTGCTGAGATTGAATGAGTTGACTGTGGGACATTAAGATTTTCGGTACTCTAAAGACAGTGATACGGAGTCTGCGAACCTTAATGCATGGGGTTTATCAATGGTCACTCGTGCATATTGCACCCACGGGTGCTGGCTACTGATATCGAGTACATCTGACACCAATTTTTCTAACAGTAGAAAGCGCCCCTCTTCGACATGCTGAATAACGGCCTTAGTTACCTTTTTATAATTGAGTGCCTCATCGACGTTATCTTCGCGAATGGCATTACTCGCGGGATAGTGGATCTCGATGTTAATCACCACATCCTGCATTTTTTCGCGCTCTTCGATATTGAAGCCGATGAATGTGCGCAAGCGTAAATTGGTGACTTTGATAATGGCGTTGCTTGTTGTCATTTATAGTCCTTTATCGTTCTTTTAACTAACTATAGGCAAAGATACGGATAATTCAGCAATTTAGATCATCCCTTTAAGTACCAATTTACACCAAGCAGAGATCTAAAAGTCAACTGACATCGTACAAATTGATAATGTTTGTTGGCTGAGCTGAGTGAACTATGGAGCGAAATGAACGTATTTGGCAAGGTTTGGGTTATGCCGGGTTGTTACCTTTTATTATAGCAACAACAATGGCTTGGACTGGATTGCAATTAACTTGGTTAAACGCTGAGTTTGCCTTTATTAGTTATAGCGCAGTCATTCTTAGCTTTATATCAGGCACCTTGTGGGGGCGTGCTATTGCACTATCAACCAGCAGCACGACTGGGCGTTTGCTTATACAGAGTAATCTGTTTTCGATTTTGTCGTGGCTGGCGCTGTTACTGAATCAACAAGCCGCGAGTTTAGTGTTGCTCTTGCTGGGTTATTTATGGCTTTTTGTCATTGAAAAAAAGGCCCAAGAGCTATGCCTTAACCAAGATTATATATCAATGAGACTCAGATTAACCCTGGTGGCGGTAACTATGCATCTACTGATGTTAATCCATCAATTGTTCGGAGGTTAGTAATGAAACTACGTATCTTTTATGACTCACTCTGTCCGCTGTGTGACGCGGAAATGCAACACATCAAATCTCTAGATAGTCACGATAACATTGAGTTGCAAGATCTCAATCAAGATGATTTTTGCGTTAAATTTCCTGAGATAGATTTCGCTTTAGCGAACAAGATTTTACATGCACAGCGTGCTGATGGCTCATTGATTACAGGACTAGATGTGACCTACGAGGCTTGGGCTGCAGTGGGTAAAGAGAAGTGGGTTTCACTACTGCGTTGCTCGTTAGTTAAGCCACTTGCTGATAGAGGCTACCTGTTTTTTGCTAAGCACCGTTATCGTATATCTTACTTATTAACGGGTAAGAAGCGCTGCGAAACAGGCACTTGTTACCGCTAAAATACGCTGTTGAAGTGATTATCAACTAAAATTAATTTTGTTCGTAATGCAATCAATCCGGTTGCTTAATCGTTTACGGGTTGAATGTGTTATCTATCAAAAGGAATAATCGATATGAAATCTTCAACAACTGCACTTGGTGTTACGGTCGCTGGTATTTTGGCGGCGAGTTTATCTATGGGAGCTCAAGCGGTACCTGACCAACCTAAAGAATGGGAAAAGTGTGCCGGGATTGCTAAAGCTGGTGCTAACGACTGTGGTGCGTTAGACGGAAGTCATGGCTGCGCTGGGCAAGCTAAAGCTGACAACTTACCTACTGAATGGGTCTACGTGCCTGCTGGCACTTGCGACAAAATTACTGGTGGCGAAGTAAAAGCGGTTAAACCGGCCAAAAGCTAATGCCTAATTTTGGCATCGCTGGCGCAGGCATCGGCCTGCGCACTCCCCATGTGCAGCAGATATTAGCTGATGAAAGTCTTGCTATCCCTTGGTTAGAGGTGTTGGCTGATAACTGGCTGGTGGACGGAGGCTTAAATCAACACCTGCTAAGACGTATCAGCGAACGTTTTCCCTTGGTATTTCATAGCGTAGGTTTATCACTCGGTGGTGCTAATACGCTCAATGTTGATTACCTCAAGCAGATCAAATCTCTCAAGCAAGCTTGTGGAGCCCACTGGTATTCTGAACATGCTAGTTTCTCCGGTAATGATGATTTCAAAGTGGCAGATCTGTTGCCGTTGCCCTACACAGACGAAGCCGTCATGCATATCAGCAATAGGATCAGACAAACTCAAGATCTGCTGGGTGAAAGGATCTTGCTGGAAAACGTGTCTACCTATATGAGTTGCCAACATAATGAATTGAGTGAGGGGGAATTTATTGCTGCTATTGCCGCAGAAGCTGACTGCTACCTGTTGCTGGATATTAATAATGCTTTTGTAACCAGTGTGAATCTTGATCAGCAGTTGCAAGCATTTTTAGATGCCGTACCTGCCAAGCGGGTAAAGCAGATCCATTTGGCAGGTTTCCATCAAAAAGACGATTATCTGCTGGATGCGCATAACCATCCAGTCGATCCACAAGTTTGGCAGGCTTATCAAAATTACATTCAGCTCAATGGCAATATTCCCACTATGATTGAGTGGGACAGTGAGATCCCAACACTAAACTGGTTATTACAGGAGCGGCAGATTGCCGCTGATATGATGCAGCGTAATGCCAAGCCTGTCGCTGGAGTGGAACGATGCGCTTAGCGGACTGGCAAGGGGCATTTATGCAAGCGCTGCAAGCTAATGGTGATGACAACGCACTATTAGCCTTGGTCAATCAGCGCGAGCAATCGCGGTTAAAAGTTTATCAAAACAATGCTTTTCAAGCGTTGCTAAGTAGTCTGCAAAGTAGCTTTCCTGTTTGCCAGACGGTCGTTGGAGAGCATTGCTTTGAGCAATTCGCACAGCAATATTGCAACCGTTATCCATTATGTGATGCCAATTTAAACCATTATGGTGCACAGTTTCCTAGGTTACTTGGCGATGAGGTTAAGCAACATCAAGCATTTATTGGGCTTGAGTACTTACCAGAGCTGGCGATGCTTGAATGGACGCTAAAGCAGGGTTATTACGCTCAAGATCGTAGTGACTTTGTGCAACTGCCGCAAGTTCATGGCTTGGAAGAGTTGGCGCGACTTAGTGAAGCTTTGCAGCAGCAAACTGTGCTACTACTGCAACCTGATATTGAGTTGCTTAGTTGTCACTATCCGGTGCAACGAGTCTGGTTAAAGCATCAAGCCACAACAGAGCAAAGCCACACCGCTAGTTGCGATAGCGCAACGAACTATCTGCTGATCTTTCGGGAGCGTTTTAAGGTGAGCTTTAGGCAGATTTCAGCGCCACAAGCTCAGCTAATAATGGCGATACAACAGAGTTTGTCGCTCGGGCAGTTAACTAACACCGATGTGGGTTTGAGTGAACTACCTCAGCTTATTCAACAGGGCTGGATTGCGGGCTATAAGCTGCGGGAAACGGCCGATGGATAGGGAGTTGCTGCAGAGCCTATATCGTTACTGTTTATGCCTTACTCGGCATAGCGCAGCAGCGGAAGATCTGTTGCAAACCGCAATAGAGCATTGGTTAAAAAGTGCTGCTAAACCTGTCCACGCTAAAGCCTACCTGCGCACCGTGATTCGCAATCAATTTATTGATGATTGCAGGCGACAAAATCGTATCGACTTTGAGCCACTAGACCAGCATGCGCCGGCGTTATTGGATGAGACCAGCATGGAGCAAATTGCTCTGCAGCACGACTTAATCGAGTACCTATTTTTACAGCTTAATGCCGCCGAAAGAGAAGTGTTGTACCTATGGGCTGTTGAGGGCTTTAGTGCTGCTGAAATTGCTAGTGATTTGGGGCAGCCTCGCGGCACGGTTTTGTCGAGGCTACATAGAATAAAGATTAAGTCGGCGGATATTATGCAAAATGAAGCCGTGAAAGCAGCGGGTGCAGGTCAGGGGAGCGAGTAATATTATGACTAAAAAACACGATGCCACTGACAGCAATTTTAGACAATCAGTGAAGCAGTATGTTGAAGCGCAGCAACTTTCAGAGCAGGCATTAACGCGCATGCAAGCTTTGCTGATGAGTGCTGGGGCTAATACTGACGAATCTAAGGTTGAGGCTTTGCTTGAGGAAAGCTATAGGGCAGCAAAGCAACCGCTTCAAACAGAACCAGATGCCGACAGCGTCGAAGATGCTAGTTTGCTGGCCAATACCAGTCAAACACGCAAACCTATCATCAAACTTATTTATGCGCTTGCTGCCAGTGTTTTTGTGCTGGTGGCAGCATTTCAGCTGTATTCCTATAACCAAATGCAGCAGCTAATTAATAGCGGCTCAAACAAGCTAGTCATGACTAGCATCAGTTGGAAGATTGCCGATGAAGTGGCACGCAATCATGTCAAGATGAAGCCGCTTGAGGTGCAAACCCAGCAATTAACTCAGCTGAGAGATTACTTTAGTCAGCTAGATTTTACCCCTGTTAACTCAAGTTTTCTCACCAATAGCGGCGATAATGATAGCAAGATGCTTGGGGGCCGCTATTGCTCTATTCAGGGGTTAACTGCCGCACAGATCCGATTTAGTCAAAAAGATAAACAACCGATTACCCTTTACGAGGTGCAATATGACCCTAGCCTCTATGGTAAGCAGCCAATATTGGAGCAGGGAGATAAGCCCACTGAGCTGATAGTTCGTGGTGTGGCGGTGTCTATTTGGGTCGAGAAAGGGCTGTTAATGGCCACAGCCCGTTCGATCGATTAGCAATATATTATTGCCAAAGCATATTGATCGTTTGGTTCGTCGTTAGTTGGTTCCAGGCTTTTTCTAGCATCGCTCGACCCGTTTCAACGGCTTCAGCACCAAAGTCTTCAACTAGCAGTTTGAAGTATTCATCAATAGTGGTGGCCGATACGGCTGCAGTAATGATATCAGCCATAGAGTCTCCTTCAATGGTAGTCGGGACCCAGCGGTGTTTTACCATGTACTCAACAATCTTGGATATCTCATCTTCAAATATCGCATCAGGCAACACTTCTGTCATCAATTGTGCTGCTTCTGAGCGGGTGGAGGAGTTAATCATTACCGCGAGCACTAACCTAGACTCGTAATCGGTGATGCCTTTTCTTAGAAAGTTGAGTTGTCGCCTGTAATGTGTGAGCTCTGTCACCGCGATTATTTCAGCAGCTTCTTGCTCTCCATATAGGTTAATGAGCACTTCTTTGATAGCGCTATTATTTTTCTTTACTAGCATGGGGATTAGCCGGATAAGTTGGAACTTTTCCAGATCTACAAATAGCTGTTGGTAAAATTCTTTATCGAAAGAAAATAAACGCCCGGCATCAGCATTAACAATTGCTGCGAGTTTATTCGCTTCCGCTCTTTGATAAAAACATTCTGAAGAAAGTGAAGGCGCGTGATAATCTCTTTGCGCTGGGTAACTCTCCTTACTATGAGTTCGAATAATTAGGGTGATTGAAGGAGACTCGATATGGAATAGTGAATGTATGTATCGGTTGCCGCCGTTGATTTCGCAAGTATCACCGACTTTAAGATGGCGTATGCGACGCTTGGTTAAGCTGCCACTTTGGGTTCGCTCCGCAGTATCGTCGTTAGTCTCAAAATCATAAGTGGTTTCGATGCTAGATCCTTTAAGCACCTTGAATGCACCATCAAAGCGGTGGTCATGAATGCTGGTTGAAGCTTCATACCAGTGTAGAGCTTGAATGATAAAGTCATCATTCTTATATAGTATTATGGGGAAATCACTAAAGTTTTCTTTATTATGCGCTAACCTAGATATGTCATTAAGCTGGTATGCCAATAGCTCGTTGCCGCTGATGTCATATTTAATATTCGACTTTTTGAGTTCTTCGAAAGCAATTTTTGAAAAGTCCGCTTCCTTGTAAGCTGCTCCTTGGGTGATTAGGCTTAATTTTTTCCCTAGAGCTTCAGCTTTGCTAATTAAATTATCCATTATTCATCCATGCTTGGTATTAATGTTAGAGGCTAACAATTTGGCATTGATTTAATAATAGGTTGATTTTTATGACAATTGAATTGTGTTCATAGACACTAAGTTAATACTATAGGTTTACTCTCCTTTGTTTGAGTTTAGTATTTAGTTAAACGCACACCTGGTTACGGCCTTTTTTCTTAGCGCGATACAGAGCTTGATCCGCTTTTTTCAATGTTTGCTCGAAAGTTTCACCATGTTGATGTTCTGAGACTCCAATAGATATGGTGACATTAACGGTTTTACTTTGGTTTTGCGCTTTACCGCGTTTAGCCTTGGTTTGCTGTTTGCGCTGTTCATTGCGCAGCACAATGTCGTAATCCTGTATTGTCTCTCGTACCTCTTCAAGGCAATGTAAAATCGATGAGGTATCTTTGCGAGAGAAGACGATGGTGAACTCTTCGCCGCCGTAACGGAAGGCTTTACCGCCACCGCGCACTTGAGAGATCTTACTGGCGACCAACTTAAGCACTTGGTCACCAACATCATGGCCATAGGTGTCGTTGAACTTTTTAAAGTGATCGATATCGAGCATGGCTACGCTGTATTTTCGCCCCAATGACAGCACTAAGTTATAAAGGGCACGACGAGAAGCAAGGCCGGTGAGCTCATCTCGATAGGCTAGAAAGTATGAGTCGGTGAGTACTGTCAGTATATAAACAATCGCGAGGGCTGTTATCGACACTGAGGCGGATAGTAACTCCGGCATGAGCGACTGAATTGTCCATAGTACTAAAGTGATAAAAATCGAGGTGTTAACTAAGTTGCTTTGCCAGATCCCGCGTATAAAAACTAACATCGCCCCAAAGTAAAAGGGGGCAAGGGTGCGTATCTCGATGGTTATCATGCTGGGTAGGTAGCTATCGATAATGCTCTGGTATTGAGTATTGGCCCATATCCACCCAAACGCCGCGGCAAAGCATAGTGCTATACCGATAACCCTAATAACACCATGAGCGGAAAGCAGTCCTCTATCTTTAATAAAGGCAAACCAAGTAATGGTAAAAACACCGCTAAGAAAGATCTGTTGTGGGTATTTATCAAATAAGGTTGTAGACGAGCTTTGGTCTAGAAGGTAGTAATAGGTAAGCAGCAATAGTGCAAGGTAAGCTAGGCGACTGCGGTTAAACTGCAGCGCAATAATAACCACTACCGGTAGCAACCAGAATGGTAACTGCTCTATGACGCTGTGCCAGGTTTGCAGCTGTGGTAAGCAATATTGAGTGACAGCTAACAGCAAGCCTGTGAAAAAAAGAGGCAAGAAAAAATAGCGACAGCGATGATAAAAAGCGGACAAGGTTAACCTCAATATAAACGTATGTTTAACTACAACTCGGGTATTACCTTCTGTAAGTCGACATTTCTAACAAAAGATAAAGTCTTTCATGGCTACAAATCTGTAAAAAGTGCACGCAGACAATGTTGTGGGTTACAGAAGTTGATAATACCAACCGTAGTCAATAACTGCTCACCCTAGCTTGTTAAAGCGCTCGATAACGTCGTTAAAAATGTTGATTGGAGAATAACGACTTATCGAAAATTAACGCCTTGTTCTCAAGCGTTTTTCCTGCGCTATTGCTGAACACTTACTGCGATTGGAATAACACGTTAACTTAAAGAGGATTTTACCGAATAACCATTGAATCTGTCACGATCATTTGGTTGGTATTACTGCGGCTGTTTTGCAGTGTTAGCGCTAAGGGAAGCTCGAGTAGATAGTAGAGCTTCCCCCCACGTTGAAGACATTAATCTGCCTAAGCTTGGCGCGACAAGCTTAGGCGAACTTTGCAAACTAGGGCAATACTTGAGCGCCGCTATTTTGCTGCTGTAGTCTGGTATCGCTTTGCTGATGAGCCACCGCCCAAATACTGTCGGCCTCGCCGAAATAGGCTCTGTGATGTGCTTTATTGGCGGCGATAAAAAACAGCAGCGCGAATATAAGTGATATAGCTTCAATGGTTATTGATGCGAGATCTGTGGCCGTCCATATTGCCAGTTGGGGCAGTAATAGCGCGATTAAGCTCGTTACTGGAATCAACAAGCAGCAAATTGCTAGCAATCTAAGTAGCGAGATTGCGGCAACTGCAGCCCCGCGAGCAAAGCTGTAGGCTAATGCTGCAAAAAACGCGATATAGTAACAACTGAGGTAGTAACTATTTATTTGTTCGCTTAACAGGTAAAGCCATTTTGTCGCTAGCATCGAAACAGCGACACCTAACATAGAGCCTAAGCATACACCGATAGTCAGCGATGCCATTATCTTGGTTGCTTTGCGTTGCGCCGCTTGTTTCTGTCTGCGTTTTTCAAGCCAAAGTAAATTACCGCTGTAAAACAAAAACGCCCCGAGTAAGCCGAGGGCAAAATATAGCCAGCGGCCGAAACTACCTGCGTAATTACCAAAGTGGAGCGCAAATAAACTGTTGACCACGGGGCCATATAACCCTTCTTCGACTTGGTTAATCGTATTGTATTGCACAGCCAGAGTATAAGGATGCATATAGATGAAATCACTGTAACCGCCGCGCATGATTTTACCGCTAGCTTGCAGCTCTACCGCTAAGGAAGGAGAAGTTGAATTTAGCTGACTAAACTCCATAGATGCGATTTGGTAACCTTCGGCAAGCGGTGTGACTTCGGCAATATAGCTGTCAATGCTGTGCAGTTGGCTGACAGAATACTCAATGGTTGAGCGCTCTCTGGGCTCGAATAAAGGTTTATCACCATAAAGAATACTTAAGCCGCCATAGAACATGTCATGAAACGCAAAGACCACCACAGTCCATGCAATAATCAAGTGAAAAGGTAAGCTCACAACACCGACCAAGTTATGGCTGTCTAACCAAAAGCGATTCACACCTTTATGCTGTCTGAGCGCAAAGAGATTTTTAACTAACGTAGGCAATAAAACAATAACGCCTGAAATCAGTGCGAGAAAATACAGTGCTGCAGCTAGACCCAGAATGAGTACGCCGAGATCTTCATGGCCGATATTGCCGATGATCCCCGCGGTGCGGTGCAACTGATCGACCAATGTGCCTAACTCATTGGTACTGCTTGCTTGGCTGAACCATTCGCCATTCTCATTAAAGCTGGCATGGCGCAGGTGATCATCGAGGCGTAATCCACGCCCACCACCTTTTTCATACCATTTAATCGGTGAATCATCGTCGTTAAAGCTGATGATAAAGCCATCTTTGGCTTTTTCACTATTATTGATCGCTGCTTGAATGAGCTTATCCAATTGCGTGATAGGTACTTGCTGCAGTGTTTGTGTTGGTGGTGTTGCCCATTGCTCTATTTGAGGTTTGAACATGGTGAGGGCGCCAGCGAAAAAGGCGATAAACAACAGCAGGCCTGTGGTGATCCCTGTCCATGTATGGATCGACTGGTAAGTTCTTAAAATATCAGCTCGTATTCTCACTTAAGCCACCATAAAACCGCAAATAAACTGTAAATAACGAGGTTAGCCGACATGAGATAACCAAATGCACTGGCTGCTGTTTTGAATAAAAAGCTAAAAGCTATAATGGGTAACCAGATAAAACTGATAAGCCACATGTTCATTTGCACCTTCATTGGTGCATCAATTCCCCCTGGGCCAAACCATGCAAACACGGCAATGACACCATAAGATAAGCTCAGACCTAAAAAGCTTGCGGTGAGGCTTTTTCTCCACCAGTGCGATTGAATTTTTTGCGCTTGGGTTAACCGTGTCATTTATGTGGCTCTCTTGATTTAAAAATCGTGCTGAAGGGGACGCAAATCAATAGTGCGATAATAGTGAATAGCCAAGTGAAAACGGCTGCTGTGGTTGTTAGTAGTTGTACCCAACTCAATAATGCGAATAGCAATAGAATCAGCCCCACTAGAATGGCTGGCTTGGGTAGAGATTTTGCTAGTAACTTTTGATGCTTGCTGGTGGCATAGATCATAGTGACACCGACCAAAGTCAGTACCAACCCCGTGATTTGAAACATAACCATCAACTCCTCCCTAAACGTCTGATTAACTGTGATGAGCAACAAAACTAAATAGCGTATTAGCTTTATTACATAGGTATTAAATTTGTGTAAATGGTAATGTAAATGTGAATGATTCGCAATTGTATGTGGGTGAGGTTTAATGTAAATTGTTGCTGCTTTTAATCGGAACGATAATTTCTATTTACTGTGAACTTGAGGGATCCCATGGAATACAGGGTGTTTAACAAAAATCTCGTTGTGGCGGCAATATTATGTAGTCCTATATTTTCGACGGCTTACGCTGCTGTTGATGTTGAAGCTGCAAAATCGATAGAAAGAATTACCGTATATGGTGAAAAGGTCGAACGTAGCCTTAAAGATACCACCTCATCGGTCTCAATTATTGATAAAGAGACGTTAGACAGTGGTCAATATCAATCGGTATCCAATGCTTTATCTGAAGTACCAAACGTTGTAGTAACAACGGGAGCAGTGCCGGATATTCGAGGCGTCACTGGTAATGGATCAGCCACCGGGTTTAACTCTTTCACTGGCGGAGCTAAAGCACGAGTTTCAACGCTTGTTGACGGCGTAGCTGAGCCCTTTGTCGCGGACTTAACCGGTGACACAGGCCTGTGGGATATAGAGCAGATAGAAGTTTTTCGAGGACCGCAGTCAACCATTAATGGTCGCAACAGTATTGGTGGCGCAGTATTTATTAAAACGGCAGATCCAACCTTTGACTGGCAAGCAGCGGCACGTTTAGGTTATCGAGATCAAGATAGCTTTATCGATAGCGCTGTGATGCTATCGGGTCCGATTTTAGATGATCAGCTTGCCTTTAGAGTCACAGGCCAAAATGTAAATGGCAACACTTACAATAAGGGCTTGGTATATGACACTAATCCAAAAACCTTTGACCAAAATGAACTCATTACCAACCGATGGCGCGGAAAATTGCTTTGGCAACCTGCTGGGCTAGAAGACTTATCGGTGTTGTACAGTTTTTCATATAACGATGAGCAAGGTGACTCTGGGCGTAACTACTTTACCGGTGACGACCCTTGGGCGTATAAACCGTTGTTTCAACGCTATATCACCACTAAGTCAACGACCCATTCTGTGACATTTGATTACCAGCTGGCTGATGGGCAATCGCTTGATTTACAGTTTTCCTTTATGGATTATGATTGGGGTTTTGAATCCTATGAACCTTTGGCTGTAGCTGAAAGTACTGTCGACATGAATGACAAAAGTTACAACGTCGATGGCAAATATAGTTTTGGGCTGAATGATCGAGATCTAAATGGCTTTATTGGATTAGCTTATTATAAGCGTACCCAAGACTTTAGCAGTGTAGGTGGTTTTTCCTATGGGGGAGATGATAGTAGTACCTCTGCTTCTGTTTATGGAGAGATGACCTTTGCAATGGCCGAAAAGTGGTGGCTGACCTTTGGCGGGCGTGTGATGCGTGATGAACAGACTAGAAACTTTGCTATGCAGTTTAGAGGCGCTGCAATTGATGAGCTGTTAGATGAGGCTAAAACGGTGGCCTTGCCTAAGCTTGTGGTGCAATACGCCGTTACTGATACTACGACATTGGCGGTAAGTGGCCGACGTGGTTACAACGCTGGCGGTGGAGCAATGGCGTTAACCTCAGCTGGTGGCGATTACTATTACTATGATGACGAGTCTGTTGATACCTATGAACTAAGCTCCAGAAGTAGTTTTGATGCTGGTAATGTAAACCTAAACGCTAACCTGTTTTATAACGATTATGACGGCTATCAAGCGTCTAATAGTTTACGTCGGATCACCAATATTGATAAAGCAGTCACCTATGGTTTAGAGCTCGAGTTCACCAGCATGTTGGGTGATAGCTGGCAGCTGTTTTCAGGTTTAGGCCTGCTTCAAAGTGAAATTAAAGCAGCAGATCCTAGCTACGGCGATATTGTGGGTAATGAGCTAAATGCTGCGCCGAATGTTACTGCCAACCTTGGGGTTAAATATTGGTTGTCTGATGAGCTGACATTTGGACTATCAGCAAATTATGTTGATGAGTATTTTGCCGATATTGCTAATACAGAAGAGCGTGTTGCCGGTGATTATGTTTTGAGTCGCTTCAATGTTGATTATCAGAATGATAACTGGCGGATCAGTGCCTTTGTGAATAACTTATTTGATGAGCAAGCACTTACAGTGAATGAACCGCCAGGACGTGGTTATGAGCATGGCTATGCTGCGGTCGTTGATCCGAGAAATGTCGGTGTATCTGTGACTTATAACTACTGATATTAACAGAAGTGTGTCATTTGCTTTTGCCTATGACGCACTTCTTCAGAACGTAAAAATAACCTTGACGGACTGTGTCCATTTTTCGCTCTAGTACTCGATGTTATTCAAAAATCCAACTGCCAGTTATCCCCCATTGACGTCCAGGCATAATGTTTGCCATATCATCAGCGGTGGCGATGTATTTCTCATTGGATATATTATTGATACTAGCAGTGAGCTTGAATGAATCAGAGAGCCAGTAATGACCACTTAGATCGATAATATGGGCGGCATCTAATGCTTGCTCCCCAGCCGCTGGTTGGTTAAAGCTGTCTCGGTAGCGATAGAAAGCGGATGTTTGCCAGTTATCTTCAGACCAAGATAGTAACAAGCGACTTTCTGCTGGTGGGATATCTGCGAGAGGCTGATCGTCGGTATTGTGCCCTTTAGTGAGTTGATAGATCCAGTTTATAGATAGGTTTTCTGTGAGTTGGCTATTAATTTCAATTTCGCCACCATATATTTCAGCCGTGGTTTCATTGCGATAAGTTAAGGTTTCGCTATCGACTGCAACCTTCTCTATATAATTGTCGATGCTGTTGTAAAATCCCTGCAAGCTTAGTGAGAATAACTCTGTTTCTAGTTGATACGAAATGAGAGCATTTTTACTCTCTTCGGGTTTGAGATCTTGGTTGCCAATAAACTGAGCTCTGGCGGTGGAGCCATCGAAGAAGCGTTCTGTTAATGTCGGAAAGCGAAAGCCTGTACCGAGATCGATCTCAATATTTGAAGTTTCGTTGAGTGGTGAGGCTAACTTAATGAATCCAGTTGCATAGTGGTCTGAAACCGTTGTTTGGCTGGTTTGTTGTATATATTCCATTCGTGCACCCGCAGTGACTCTTAACGGGGCAAGCTCTAAATTTGCATCGGCATAAAGCGCACCACGATACTCATCACCTTCTAGAATCGTTTTGCTCCATTGCTGCTCGTTGGAGCTGCTGTATTGCGTTTCAGTGATCTCAACATTGGCACGATTATCACTGTCTAAGCCCACGCGGCCTGTCATTTCGCTTAGTTGCCAGTTTGTTTGAGCATAAAGTCCCCAGTCGAAACTGCGGTAATCATTTACGTTGCGTCTTTTTTCTATACGAACGGTATCAGCTTGCCAATCTTGTTGATGAAAATAGCCACCAAGAGCCCAGTTTCTAGCTTGAGATAGGGTTATTTTTCCCAGCAAATGTTTTTCAAAAGGGTAGGTACTGATCCGCGAGTCTGGATACTGATTATTACTTTTGCCTATATCCTTGCCATAGGAGCCTATGAGTGAGCTCTCTAATTGAGTTTCGTCATCAATATTGGCTTCATATGTAAAGTAACCCGAGAACTGTTCAAATTCAGAGAGTAATGCTTGCTGTTGCTGATTGTCATCATTACTTGCGCCACGATAAGCCAGTCCAGTGTAGAGTTCGTCAATGATTGAGCCGGTATATGCCAGGCTATTTTCATTGCCAAAAGACTGATAGCCAGCGGTTACAGTGCTGATATCATCTTGTTTTAAGTTGGCATTTATCACACCGCCTATGGCACCAGAACCATAATAGGTTGAGCTTGGTCCACTAATGACGTCAATACTACTGAGTAAGTTTGGGTCGATAAATGAAAGGGAGTTTCCTGCTCTTCTGTCTGTATTAATATTAATCCCATCAATAAGAGATTTTATTCTCCATTTAGACTGGCCGCGGATATTATAGGCTTGCCACAATCCCCCCTGACCATTAAGCGTGACTCCCGGGGTATAAAGTAATACGTCAGATATTTTTTGTAACGGAAAATCAATGGTATCTATATCAATGGTTACTTGATTACTAAAGCGACTTTGATCCTTGGTGAGATTCTTATTTCCGGTAACCTGTATTCGCTCTATATCGGTGTTAGCGAGAGCTAATTGATAGGGACTAAGATATAAAATAGTTATAAAAACCCCAGCAAAAACTAAACGATTCATGACTTTCCTTGTACGACAAATTATTCTTTTTCTTTGTTTTCTTTGTT
>NZ_JBFRIY010000019.1:0-52389 GCF_041468565.1 Shewanella sp. 10N.286.54.B9 | reverse complement strand
TTTGTTTTCTTTGTTTTCTTGTTTAGGTAGAACTCCGTCTTCTAATGGGAATTGGTTCGGCACAAGATGAATATCATCACTGTCAGTTTTTTCTGCCGCCTGAGTTTCTGAGGCGGGTTTAGATACCTTTGCTTTGGATGAGTTGGAAGCTGAGTCGCAAGCCATAACACTACCTGTAGTTAACATAAATAATAAAGCGAGCTTTTTCATCAGTAGTACTCCATGAAAAACAGGAAAGGGGCTGCCTTTCCTGTTTAATTGTTTTACTAAAATCTTAGCTCATATACTTGCGTCGACCGAGGCCGATTAAACCAAGTACTGTAAGCCCTAAGAAACCGAGAGCACCACCGCTGCTCTTTTTGGCTTTGACTTCGGGCGTATCAGTATTCAACACTTGCACAGCAGTTACAGTAGCGCCAAGCTCAACGGTGCTGTCTGTTGCTGAAATGACAAGGTTAAATGCTTCGTTAGCTTCAACACTAGCATCATCGTTGATTGTAATAGAGATCGTCTTGTCTTCAGCGTCACCATCAGCCCAAGTCACAGAGCCTGTGGTATCTGCTAGGTCAGCGGCATCAGTTGAAATATGGTTGACTGTATAGTTAACCGTAATTTCACGATCTGCACCACCGGTTCTGCTAAGGGTAATTGCAGCGGAACCATCCTCTTCATTGACCGAAACACTTGTTTCTTTTACAGCAACGACACCCATGTGGTCGGCTGTAATAGTCACAACTGAATCTTTAGATGCTTCATTTAACATGGCACCAGTACTGTTCGATAGGCGCACAGTGAATGTTACATCTTGGTCAAGATCTAAGTTGGTAGTTGCTATTGAAATTACCTTATCTGCAATATCTTTATCGTCCCAAGCTAAGGTACCGTTTTCGGTGGTAAAGTGCTCACCTGAAACAGCCGAACTTGAGATCAGTTCATAATTTACTGCAGCGGCAAAGTCATCACCATTAGTACGAGCAACCATTAATTCAACCGCTTCGCCATTTTTCACTGTCGCAGAGGTTTCTTTAAAGGCCAATTCGCCTGGTGTAGCATCATTGACGGTAACTACCAGTGGCATATCGACAGCGCCGTACGGGGTATCGTTCATGACTACAAGCGTTGCATTATATTCACCGACAGCTAGCTCTGAAGCTTTCAGTGTCAATGCAATCGAGCCATTTTCACCGGCAGCAATCATGCCTGCTGACTCTCCGGTTAGTGATAGACCTGGTACTACTTTCCAGTCACATACACCACCAACTTGGGTTGCCACACCAAGTACCTTTTGCTGAGTTTGATCTACCGCCCATAGGTTGCCGTCACAATCAATTTCGAGACCTGCTTGACCTTCAAGTGTTGTGCCGTCTTGGTTATCAACGTTAAAGCCACCGACGATATCAAGGAATTCACTATGGGTATCTAATACATAGATATCGAACACGCCTTTTTCAGCGTCAGCATTGTGAGTGACATATAGTTGCCCTGTTGCTGAGTTCAACGCTAAACCTGCAATATTGATGTTTACATCAATAGAGCGGATAAGCTCGCCGTCAGTTTTAAACTGGTGAATGATTGAATCCGTCCAGCTACCTGAATAGAAAGTATCAGACTTAGGATCATAAGCCAGTCCACGTTGAGCTTGAGCAAACTCCGGGCATATCTTCTGACCAGTCACGCCTGCTTGAGCACTTATTTCATGGATACAGTTATCACCTGAAACATTTACTTGCCAGTAGGTATTAGTTCTACCGTTAAAGGCTAAATCTGCGCCCCATGCTCCACCAAAGTCAGCCGGGAATGTTCGGCCTGTTTTGGTGCCATCTATCGTGAACTCAACCAGCTCTTTGGGATCGGTATCACTTACCCATACATTACCTGAGTTTCGATCCATCACTAGACCCCAACCTAAGCCAAGGTCTAAGTCGAATTGGCCGGAGATTTCACCGCCTGGTAGTTGAGATGCTTGAATGTCGGCGAAATAGCGTGATTCAGTTGCATCCATATCATGCAAGTTTTTCGGACCGAAATGGCGTCCAGAGGCATCAAATACACCAACATGCTTTGGTTCATTGCTACCCGGGATCATCAATATTTGATAGTTAGCGCCAGCTGTTCCTGCATTTTCAAGGACTAAGGTTTTCTCTTCATCACGGCCGACAGTAATGCTCATTTCTGTCGCATTATCAGGAGCCGATTCAAGTAAACCTGCATTGAGCGCAATTGGTGAGCTTAAGCTGAAATCAGCAGAGGTGACATTTTTGCTTTCAAAGCCTGCAGCAGTTAATTGCACATCAGTAGCGTCATCGCGGATAAAGGCTGTGATGAGGCCATCGCTAAGCTGATCATCAGCTTCAGTCATTTTAGATACAGCAATAGCTTCGCCAGCGATCATAAGTTGGGCATTATTGAGCGCTGAATTTAAGTTAGCATCTTGCACATAAGCTGTAACTTTATCTCCTGCCACTAACTCACAAGAAGGCGAACCAAGAGTGATGCTATCTACTGCGGTATACCAAGCATAGTTTGCATCGTAGTATCTCCAGCGAAGTTGAAACTGAGTCGAACCACTGACAAAACTGCTCAAGTCAAAGTTATACTGCTCAGCAGGTGTTGAGCCAACTCCAGTTTTATTTAATATGCCAACATTAGTCCAGTCAGCAGCATCGACTTTGATTTCTAGCTCGACTTTATCTCTTGAAGTGCCTCTATGATAAGCAGTAAAACTAAGATCAAAATTAGCAAAGTCAGCAGTGTTAAAGCTTGGTGATACTAATGATGTATCTAACTGCACGAATCCTGCCTTATCTGAATCAGCTAAAGCAAACCCAAGAGACTCTCCTGTAATACCTGTAATGTTACGCTCACTAGTAGCACGCACCCAAGTAAACCCACTGTCAGCTTCATCTGTCATTGTCCAGTTTGCTGGGGGGAAAGCTTCAGCTTCAAAACCTTCAAAGAAACCTGGTGCGCTTAACTCGTACCCGTCAGCGCTACAGTTAGGATTGACATTGAGAGCAAAGTCCTTCGATGAGCTCGCAGCTGAACGCGTAGAGTTAGTCGGCGTGATATCTTCTGATGAGTTTAAGTAACCTTCAGTTTCACTTTGAACAGCGAACTTAACCGCAGTTCCAGCAACCAAATCTACACTGTACGTACCCGTTTCTGGGTTGGTATAAGTAGAAATTACATCACCAGGTACTTCTACATTTACCTTGGCATACAGCGGCCAGTCATGACCTGAGCCATCTTTTACTAAGCCAGTTACTGTCACCATTTCGGCTGCTGATAGAGTAATATCTAATTGCTCAGATTCATCTTCTTCGATGCTTAATTCTGCAGTC
This sequence comes from Shewanella sp. 10N.286.54.B9, assembly GCF_041468565.1. Lineage (NCBI taxonomy): Bacteria > Pseudomonadati > Pseudomonadota > Gammaproteobacteria > Alteromonadales > Shewanellaceae > Shewanella > Shewanella sp. 10N.286.54.B9. The sequence continues at coordinate 49,048 of NZ_JBFRIY010000019.1, read as the reverse complement.
GTAAGCTCTTCCCAACCATACTTATAGACATATAATGTATAGTCGCCGATAGGAACTACCATGCTGTAATTACCATCAGCATCTGTTATTGCAGAGCGGCCTCCTGCAGAAACCTCTGCCTTAGCAACTGCACTACCTGAATCGGCATCAATGATACGACCCATAATAATACCTGTAGGTCCAGCACTACACTCTGGTAATTTAAAGCTAGAGATATTGGTAGACCAAGCCGTGGTATCGGTATCTTCGGCTTTGTAATACTCAGTGGTGAACCAGAAGGTACATTCATCTGCAGGGTCAACACTCATACTTGAGTAATCACCCCAACGGTTTCGAGTTATGTTTCCCTGTGAGCCAGAGCCAGCTTTCAGCTCTATTTCACTGGTTAGCTCGTTAAGCGGATCGTCAACACGACGAGTCGCAGCAAAGATTGATGGGTGTTTTTCAGCACTTGATACTGAGTAACCAAAGGCGATATTACCTTGAGCATCCATGGCACCACTGCCCATCCAGCGCGCTTTATCATCGGGTGCAAAAGTACCTTGTTGACGCACACTGACATCGCCAGAGGTTTCATTTAAGTCAATCTCATACCAGCGTAGGGCGGGCGTTGAATTATCAGCTGCTGCAACGTTATGAGTGAAAATAACTGAACTGCGTGTACCTAGATTACGATATGCGGCTCTGAACATTGAGCGAATTGGCATGCCGTCAAGACCGATACCGTTCGGCTGTGTTGCATTTTGTGGCGCATTCCAAGCAGCTACATCAATTGAGTCTTTAATGGAAAAGCTAGAGTTTTCAGGGGTTTCCCAGTCGACATCAAATTCACCAAAGTGTAATTTGCTTTCACCTGAGCCATCAGCCCATACAAAGGTTTGTTTAAGGTCGCTATTGGGCGCGGTAGGACCGTCAATATCTAATGGCATGGGGGTGAAGACTTCAGGGTTGTTACCTTGCATGCTAAAGATGACTTGCTTAGCTTCTGCACCGATTAGCATTTTATCTCTTTCATAAGCGACGACTCCGCCACCTGCATATGAGAAGTTATTCGTAGGGTCAAACTGGTTAACGCCCATGTAATAACCATCATGCCATACGCCGAAATGAGGGTAATCGTTCATTAACTCGCCATAAACGAAATCATACAGGTAATAAGAACCGGTAGGATCGGCGGTAGTTGAGATAGCAATACACTCGTGGTTATCGGTACCGTCGAGTGCAAACTGGCTGATTAACCAGCGGTCTGCCATGCTGTCGTAAAGAATGATGGGGTCACCATCATTATTGGTTTCACATTTGCCACCAAAGCCTTCCCAAAGCTCGTTGGTCGCAAAAGGCGCAACTAGCGTATTACCCTCTTTATCAAAGATTGCCATCGTTACATTGACGGCTTGAACATAATGATTTGGCCCTACATCACCGTTGGTGTCTGGTGGTGCAACGCCTAATACGTTTGCAATACCGTCAAATGAAACGCCCGCCGTTGGAGTTGCTAAAGAATATAAGTCGGGTTTTAAAATCGACTGAATCGAAGGGTCGACCACTTTTTCTTGGGTTCTTAATGAACTTGCAAATGGGAAGATATTTTTAACTTGCTTGTTAAAGTCTACGCCAGGAACGGCTTCTCCTGCTTGCTGTAGTTTTATTTTTCGTTGTTTAGTCACGGCTCGGATAGGTGAAGCTATATCTCGCACATTGTGAGAAACAGCAACTTTTTTGGAAGTCGTAACAGAGATTTCCGTACCTTTTTCATAAAGAGCTTGATTTACTGCCTGTGCTGTAAAACTCAAAGTCCCTAAAGATACTAACGACGAAGCGATTAGTAGTGTCTTCATACATTACATCCTATGTAGTGTTTATGCTTTTATTAGTATTGGAATATAAAATGCAAATTAGTTATTTGCGTTCGCGAGGTTAGCACGAATGTTACAGTATGTAACCGATAGGTTAATATTTTGTTTTTGTTGGTGTAATCAAAAGTTAACACTTTTAATTTGAGTTTCTGTGTTGAAATACTCTGATCTTGCTGCTGAATCCTTTGTGCTATTAGATGTAGGAGGTGTAAGAGGTCGAAAGGAAGTGAATTACAAATCATTGGATAATGCTTAAATCTAACTGTTATCGATGATTTGGTTAATTACTCAGAATCCAAAGTACTTATTTTGTCGAGATATTTAGCACGTGCTAAATATCTCTTTGTAGATTGGGGATTTAACTACAGATTTTACAATCAGCTTGCTTGGGCAGTTTCATCTCTCGAAACTCCATGGTCATGGCATCGATCATCAAAATTCTCCCAGCTAAGGTGCGGCCCATGTTAGCGATCACTTTGACAGCCTCAACAGCTTGTAAGCAACCTATCATACCGACTACAGGCGCTAGAATGCCTGACTCTACGCAGCTAAGCTGTTGTTCACCAAACAGTTGGCTAAAACAGTGGTAGCAAGGCGTTTCAGCTTGATAATCAAATACCGTGACCATACCTTCCATGCGGATGGCAGCTGCTGAAATGAGTGGTACTGTGTGCTTAAAGCAGCTTTGGTTGAGTTGCTCGCGCACCATTACGTTATCGGTGCAATCCATCACAATAGAATGCTGCTTTACTAGCGCTTCAATCTCATGGTCGTCTAACACCGCATTGATGGTATCAATCTGAATGTGTGGATTTAAGCTGGTTAGTGTCTCTTTAGCAGAGTCGACCTTGGCTTGGCCGACATTGGCATCTTGATGCAATACTTGTCGCTGCAAGTTAGACACTTCAACCGTATCAAAGTCGACTAAGGTGATTGCCCCTGCGCCTGCGACGGCTAAATATTGGCTAGCCGCACAACCTAAACCGCCGGCACCAATAATCAGTACTTTGGCTTGTTTGAGCTTCTCTTGCCCCTCAAAATCCATCGCTTTAATGGATATTTGGCGGCTATAACGCAATATTTCCGCGTCAGTTAAAATCTCATCTGTGTCAGTCAGTTCACTCGACATTGCTCTATGTTCTCTTAAGCCAGTACGCTATTAAAAGGTTCGACGCTAACTTTCTCGCCAGCACTGATGCCATCGCAATCTTGCTCTAAGATAATAAAGCAGTTAGCGAGTGTCATTGAGGTCAGCATGCCTGAACCTTGGCCACCAGTGACGGCTACTTGTGCTTCACCTTGCTCGTTATAGCTCAAAACGGCACGTTGGTATTCGACGCGCCCAGGAAACTTACGAATATCTTTAGTCAAAGTGGCTGATAGCGTTACCGGTTTTGCTTGTGGCAAGCCTTGCATCTTTTGGATTAGCGGCCAAACAAGCTTATAGAATGTTACCATTGAAGATACGGGGTTACCGGGTAAGCCACAGAATACAGCGTCACCTAAGTGACCAAAGGCAAAGGGTTTACCTGGTTTAATCGCCAACTTCCAGAAAGTGATTTCACCCTCTTCATCTAAAATTTGTTTCGTGTAATCCGCATCACCTACCGACACACCACCCGAAGTCAGCACCATATCAGCTTGAACAGCTGCAGTTTTAAAAGCTTGGCGAATGGCTTCTTTATCATCTTCAATAACGCCAAGATCAATCCACTCGACGTTAGCGCGGCTTAGTAGCCCTTGAATGCTGTAGCGGTTTGAATCGTAAATTTGTCCAGCGCCAAGCTCACTGCCAACAGGGCGCAGTTCATCACCGGTTGAGAAAAAGGCCACTTTAAGCGGGCGGTATACTCTTAACTGGCTGGCTCCTATGGTTGCAAGTACTCCCATCTCGGCGGCACCAATGAGGGTTCCAGCGGCGAGCACCTTAGTGCCGGTGGTTAGTTCTTCGGCGCGATAGCGCACATTCGCGCCTTTGGCCTTTGGTGCCTCAATAATAATGTTGTTGCCATCAGCTGTAACCTTCTCTTGCATCTGTACGGTGTCGTAACCCGCAGGCACCGGTGCGCCAGTCATGATGCGGATACAACCGTCTTTAATGCACTGTCCGTTAAAGGGGTGCCCTGCGAAAGACTCACCAATTAGAGTGAGTGGCTTGTTGTCAGCGAGATCGTCAAAGTTAAAGGCGTAACCGTCCATTGCCGAGTTGTCGAAAGGAGGCAGGTCGACATGAGAGGCAAGGTCTTCAGCTAACACGCGTCCTAGGGCTTGAGTGAGCGTAACAACTTCTGAATCAGTGATTGGCTGCACTTGTTCTAGTAATTTTACAATCGCTAGCGAGGGATGCATTAGGCTAGGTTGTTTACACGGGTCTGCTTGAGTCTGCATCTATCTATCCTTGAGGCTAAATTAGGTGACGTTAATTAAAAACGAATATAGGGCATTATGCCACGGTGATTGCAGATGACTATGATCTGCTCGGCAGTTTTTACAGCTGGTGACGCTTTATCATTATTTTTGTCGATATTGGTAATTCTATGGGCTGCCTTTAGCTGTTGTTTAAGCAATTATTTATTTTATCTAAGTGTGGCCTAAGGGCTGATTATGTTAAAGTTTTTTGAGTTCGCCACTTAATATTAGCGTTTGCTTTTTTATGTAAATGAAAACCATTATTATTTATTAAACAGTCACTTAAGTAAATTTTATTGCATTTTTAAGCTAGCTTGATAACAATAGCGACCATAAACAGATACCCAGAGGAATTAAGATGTTGGCCCAGAAGATGATTGACCAGTTAAATGACCAGATCAACATGGAGTTTTTCTCCTCTAACCTGTACCTGCAGATGAGTGCATGGTGTGAAGACAAAGGCTTTGAAGGCGCAGCTAAATTTATGCGTGCCCATGCTGATGAAGAGATGGGTCATATGCACCGTTTGTTCACTTATGTAAGTGAGACTGGTGGTATGCCGCTGCTTGGTACTATTGAAGCGCCACAAGCAGACTTCCCATCGCTGTTAGCTTTGTTCGAGTACACCTATGAGCATGAGCAGCTAATTACGAAGAAGATTAACGAACTTGCTCATGCAGCATTCACTAACCAAGATTACTCTACGTTTAACTTCTTGCAGTGGTATGTTTCTGAGCAGCACGAAGAAGAGAAGCTATTCAAATCAATCGTCGATAAGATCCGTTTGGTCGGTGAAGATGGTAAAGCGCTATTCTTCGTTGACAAAGACTTAGCGCAAATGGCGGTTGAAGAGTCAGCCAGTGTGATGACTAGCGCTGCTGAGTAAACGACAATTTAGTTTTAAAAAAAAGAGCAGCTTAGCTGCTCTTTTTTATGGGTATAAATTAATTAATTGACTGCAGTGCTTTACGGTTTACCATGCGGTTGATTGCGGTTTCATTTTCAAGAAAAGTGAGCAGATTGTCACTGGGCAGTGGTTTAGACATTAGGTAACCCTGGGCGTAATCACAGCCTAATGATTGTAAGAAGTCCCATTGCTCTTCAGTTTCAATGCCTTCGGCAACAAGCGGCATCTCTAAACTTTGTCCCATCATTACAATGGCTTTGACGAGCTTAGCATCGGACTGATTAACCGTGGCATTATCGATAAAGCTTTTATCAATCTTGATAACTGAAATTGGGAACTGATTGAGATAGCTTAATGCTGAATAGCCAGTACCGAAATCATCTAGATAGATATCAACGCCTAAGTCTCTAATAGATTGTAGGATCTCTAAGCTGTAAGGTTTATCTTCTATCAACAAGCTTTCTGTGATCTCAATATGCACATAATGTGCTGCTATGTTATGGCGCAATAATGCTTCTTCAAGGACTTGATAAAAACTTAAGCCGTTGGAGTTTATGCATTGCCGACCAGACACATTAATGGCAATTTTGAGCATATGCCCTTGGGCATGCCAGCTAGATAAGTCTGCCAGTGCTTGATTCAACACCCATTCGCCCAGCGGTTCAATAAGCCCTGTTTCTTCAGCGATGGGAATAAATAGCGCCGGAGAGATAATGCCAAACTCAGGATCACGCCAACGAATAAGCGCTTCTACACTCGATACTGTGCCGTGAGTCATATCAACCACGGGTTGATACTCTAAATAAAATTCAGACTTTTTAACCGCTTTTCTCAGCCTCTGCTCAAGCTGCATCCGTTCTAGCATTTCAACATTCATCTCAGGCGAGAAATATTGAAAGTGAGCGCGACCATCACGTTTTGCTTGATACATGGCCGTTTCTGAGTTTCGCAGTAGCATCTCAATATCTTGCCCATCTTCAGGGTAGAAAGCGATGCCGACGCTGGCGGAAATATTACTTTCAATAGCATCAAATTTTAACGGCTGCACTAATACATCTACCAGTTTGTGTGCCAGCTGTTCTGCTGTTTCAATGGCATTATGTTGCGGTGAGATAATGACAAACTCATCACCACCAAAACGAGCAATTGAATCTTCCGGCCCAAGTACGGTTTCAAGCCGTGTGGCTGACTGCTTTAAAATCTCATTGCCAGCAGCATGGCCATGTAATTCATTGATAAACTTGAATCGATCTAAATCGATAAAGAACACTGCCACCTGAGAATTTGTTTGGTTTGCATCATCAATTGTGTGCTGCAGTCTCGATGAAAACAGATGTCTATTGGGAAGCTTGGTTAGCGAGTCATAATTACTTTTGTACCAGAGATCTTGCTCATACTGTTTGTGGTTACTTACATCCAAAAATAGGCCTATGTACTGACTAATTTGGCCTTGAGCATTCTCAACCGCGGTTATTGATAGATATTCTGGGTAAACATTACCATCTTTACGTTTGTTCCAGATTTCACCTTCCCAATGGTTGGTCGTCGTTATCGAATGCCAAAGCTGGCTGTAGAACTCTGGTTGATGGTGGTTAGCGCTGAGTACGCTCGGTTTTTTTCCTTTCACCTCTTCAAGTGTATAACCGGTAATTTTGGTAAAAGCGGGGTTAACTAACTCAATACGGTTGTCGGCATTGGTGACCATAATGCCTTCGGATGAATGCTCAAATACCGCAGATGCTTGCTGTAAAGAGGTTTTAGCTAGCATGCGCTCGCTTAACATCTGGTTTAGCGCGGTAGATATCTGAGTTAATTCATCGTTTCCCTTAATCTCTATGTTCAGCTGTAGATTAGGATCTTTTGCCATCTCTTCAACATCATTAACTATGGTGGTAATGGAACTAATAAGGCTATTGGCGATGTATTTGCCTAAGATAAACACCATATAGAAAAGCAAGATACCACTAAGAATGCTTATATAAAGCGACGACACAATCAGCTGTTTTTGAACATCACTTTGACGGGCTATTTTGTGGGTCAACTGGATATTCATTTGGTGCAATAAGTTAATTCGATTGCTGGCAGTTGCCCACCATTGTTTACCGCTAATTAACGGTGTTTGGTGTTGCAGTTGCTGCAGCGCCTGGTGCATATCGGCGTATTGTATGGCTAGCGAACTCATTGAAGCTGGCTGCTGTAAATTGTTACTTGTTTGCAATAGATGCTGGTAGTAAGTATCGGTAGAGCGTTTTATTGTCGCTACCAGAGCCGATTGCTGGCTGGTTAAGTTATCTCGGCGAGCAATATTTTCGAGGGCAATATTGAGCTCATAATGATGTTGTTCGAAATTGAGCTGATATTGAGGCTTAGCTGTCATTAAATAGCGATTATAGTCATAAGTTAAGCCCTTATAACCCATTAGCTCACTGAGCCTTTGGGCTTGTTCTATGAGTTCAACCTGTTGTTTTAACTGTTGTAATAATACACTGACTTGCTGCTGTTCCTGGCTTACAGTTATTTTATTTAGTTTGCTGCGATTTTCATCTGTCATCGCTAGGCTTGCATTCTCAACCGTATTTTTCAGTCGCTGAGTAATGTTGTCGATAGCCTCGTATGAGTCTGCGTTTAAGGTGGGGGCAGACAGCAATTGATTGACCAAGCCACGCTCTTGCCCTGCAAGTTCTTGAGCTTTTAAGATATTGACTAAATCAGCCTGTATCATCACCAGATAGGAGTCGTCACTTTTAAAGCGTAGCTGGGAGATAAAGCTAATCAGCTTCTGATTTAATTGAGAATAATAGTTAAAGTACTCACTACCGTTAAGTTTGAGCACTTGCTGACGCATCTTGAGTAGTTGCTGATGTTCATCACTGGTGCGACTAAAGCGGGTTTGCAACAGGTGAAAAAGCTCACGATCGTCTTGAGTGGTGTCTGAAACCTTTTGCAAAGCTTTGTTCTGCAGTAAGTTTTTAATTGCTAACTCTGTCGTGAGCCACTGCTGTTGCAGTTCAGTGTTAAATTGCTTGCCATTACTGCTGAGATAGCCTGCCGACAGGCCACGCTCTTTTTGCAATTCAAAAAGAATGTTTTCTATATCTAGAGTTACTTGAGTGGTAAATGAATTGGCTGAAGCGTCTTGGTATCGCTGGTAGAGCGAAATGGAATGTAGCCCGGCAAACACCACCAATATAAGCATTGGTAGAGAGGCGATAAGAAATAGTTTCTGTTTTAAGCTCAAGTGGCTTAATAGACTTAACATTCGGCGACAACCTTTTCGCGTAACAGTTGATTGTTAAATTTGTTGTTTTAATCTTAAGCGTGGAGATAGGAGATTAAAAAATTGCGCCAAATAATAACCATATTCAGAATATGGAGTCTCAGTTAATTCATTAAAGTCTAATCTAGGTCACGAATTTAACTAATAGTGTCAAAATCGTGACTAATTCTCTCTTCTTGTTCGTAATTATTTTGCCACTGTCAATTACCGAAAAAGGTAATAAATGCGTATTTGCTAAATTATTTCCGCGCTAAACTAAGGCTATGGCTTTATTGATGTTTAGCTTAGTTTTACAAAAAAGGCCATGCTGTGGGCATGACCTTTTATGAGCATAACAAAGCTTTATGTTTGCTGTGACTAATCCTTTTGAATTATTGTGAGTTGCGATAAGCCACAATATCTTCAATGGTGAGTACTGGCATATTATGTTGCTGGCCAAAATCGATGATCTCTGGCAAGCGTGCCATGGTGCCGTCAGCTAGTGTGACTTCGCACAGCACGCCAAAGGGTTTAAGGCCTGCAAGTTTCATCAAGTCAACGGTGCCTTCGGTATGACCACGACGCTCTAATACTCCACCTGGGCGAGCGCGTAGTGGGTAAACATGACCTGGACGGGCTAAGTCATCAGGTTTTGCACCATCAGCGATAGCGGCTTTCACTGTGGTAACACGGTCTGCAGCAGAGACACCTGTGGTGACTCCCTCTTTGGCTTCGATGCTGACGGTAAAAGCAGTGCCATATTGGCTATTGTTATCAACAACCATTGGCGGCAGCTCAAGTTGCGCGATGCGCTCGTCGGTCAAGCATAAGCAAACAATGCCGCTGCACTCACGAATAAGTAGTGCCATCTGCTCATTGGTAAGGGTTTCGGCGCTATAGATAAGATCGCCTTCGTTTTCTCTATCTTCATCATCAACGACTAATACCCCTTTCCCTTGTCGAAGAGCGGTAAGTGCTGCGTTGACGCGTTCGATAGCGTTGCCATAAGGCGCAAGTAAAGACTGATTCATGGTAAACATCCTTAAATAAACTACATTGGGTTGCCAGAATCAGGGCGTACAGAAAATGACACCTGCATCTGTGATAGATGCTTGTGCTTAATAAGAGGTGAAGGCAATCGTTAGCGGGTAGGGTTGTATGGCTCGCATTAAGCAAAGCATAGTCACCCTGTCGCGTAAGCAACATTGTTCAATCTTATATTCTCTTTCATCCGGACTCAGTATATGCAGCACTGTGAGTGCGCTGCAGTATTCATTACCGTCGGCTCTGGAGTAGGTTCAACCTTTAGAAAGGTCTGTTTACCAGATCTGCTTGACCCTACTAGTGGACGTCTTGTCACAATCAGTAGGCGCTCGCGGGCTTTTAGGAAGCTGTATAACCACAACTTACATAACTTACCGCCGGTGGGGAGTTACACCCCGCCCTGAGAATTATGTTTATTTCTGTTTGGTAACAGATAAACGCCGCTATGTTGCGTCAAATTAATTAAAATGACAAGCTGCAGCATACAGAAATGTGGCCAAGGCAAAGAATCGCCTCGCCGCTGTACTTTGGCTCATAAGGATATGCCACATGAAACTCATTTCAGCTGTTACGCTAAGCAGTGTAATGCTACTCGGATGCACAAATATGACCTCTAATACCGAAACCATCGCCCCAGTTGCTGATAAAATTCCTCATACCATGACTTTACATGGTGAGACTCGCGTCGATGATTATTATTGGATGCGCGATGACGAGCGTAAAGATCCCAAAATCATCGCTCACCTTAATGCTGAAAATGACTACACCAAGGCGCAGTTCAAGCCTTATGACGGCCTTAAAAAGCAGTTATTTGAAGAGTTAGTGGCAAGGCTTGATAAGGATGAGTCGAGCGTGCCTTATTTTTGGCATAACCATTTGTACTACCGTTATTACAAAGAGGGTTTTGAATACCCGATAGTTGCTCGAAAAACAGCGATTGATAGTAACGATGAATTGGTTTTGCTGGATGTGAATGAACGAGCCGCTGGACATGACTTTTATGGCTTAGGCGGTGTATCTGTTAGCCCCGATGAAACTAAGTTAGTGTTTGGAGAAGACTTACTCAGTCGCCGTATTTACAGCCTTTATTTTAAAGATCTTGTCAGCGGCGAATTAATCGCAGATAAGCTTGAAGGTACTGATGGGCGAGTGGTGTGGTCCAATGACAACCAACATCTATTTTACATTGCCAAAGATCCACAAACCTTACTGGGTTATCAAGTGTTTCGCCATCAACTCGGTACTGACCAAAGCAAAGATGTACTGGTATATGAAGAGCAGGATGACACCTTTTACATTGGCTTAGGTAAGTCGCTAGATGAAACTTCAATTGCCTTATATGCTGAAAGTACCATTACCAGTGAAGTGCTAATGTTGGATGCCGATGCTGCCTTGGGTGAATTTAAAGCAGTACTGCCACGCGAAGAGGGGCATGAGTATTCAGTCTCTAAGTTGGGTGATAGCTACTACATCCTGACCAACTGGCAAGCCAGTAACTTTAGGTTGATGAAAGTCGCAGTCGATAAAGCGGCCGATAAGCAGGCTTGGCAGGATGTGATTGCTAATGACCCCGAGTCAAGAATTGAAGATGTTTTACTGCTAACGCAACACATGGTGGTACAAACTCGTGAACGCGGTATTAGTCGTATCCATGTTTACCCTTTAAAAGGCCAAGACTTTGATATGAGCAGCGGCGTTGAACTTGAGTTTAACGATCCTGCTTATGTGGTTGGTTTTGATGTTAATGCCAGCCAGCAGAGCGATAAGCTTAGGCTGTATTACTCAAGCCCAACCACGCCTGAATCGGTTTATGAGTATGACTTGGCTAAGCCCAATCAACGTCAGCTACTCAAGCAAGAAAAAGTGCTAGGAGGTTTTGATGCCACGCTTTACCAAGCAGAGCGGGTATTCATTACCGCCCGCGATGGTAAAGAAGTCCCAGTCACCTTGGTATACCGTAAAGAGATGTTTAACAAAGATGGTACTAACCCGTTATACCAATATGGTTATGGTTCCTACGGCTATACGGTTGAGCCTGATTTTAGCTCCTCTATTTTGAGTTTATTGGATCGCGGTTTTGTCTACTCGATTGCCCATGTACGCGGCTCAGAGATGCTTGGCCGTGGTTGGTATGACGATGGGCGTATGCTCAACAAGCAAAATAGCTTTAACGATTTCGTTGATGTCACCGAGGCATTAACCGCGCAAGGTTACGGTGACAAAAATAAAGTGGTTGCAGCGGGTGGCAGTGCCGGAGGCCTGCTAATGGGTGGGGTTATCAACCAAGCGCCACAAAATTACTTTGCCGTGGCGGCACACGTACCGTTTGTTGATATCGTTACCACTATGCTGGATGAATCTATTCCGCTGACCACAAACGAGTATGACGAGTGGGGTAACCCAAATGACAAGGTTTACTTTGACTATATGCTGAGTTACTCGCCATATGATCAAGCCAAAGTACAGGACTATCCACATCTGTTGGTCACCACGGGCTTACATGACTCACAAGTGCAATATTTCGAACCTGCTAAATGGGTTGCCAAGCTACGTGACATTAAAACCGACGACAACTTGCTACTGTTTGATACCGATATGGAAGCGGGTCACGGTGGCAAGAGTGGCCGCTATCGCCAATATGAAGACAAAGCACAAGAGTATGCCTTCTTCATTGGTTTGCTCGGTTTAGATAAGGCAAATGCTAACTAGTGGCAACTGAGTCCATCTGGTATCTGTATATGGTGCGCTGTGCCAACGGCCACCTATATACAGGCGTGACCACAGACGTGCAGCGTCGTTTTAGCGAGCATCAAAGTGGCAGCGCGAAGTCTGCCAAATTTTTGCGTGGCAAAGGTCCTTTAACCATAGCCTACACTGAAACCGTAGGCAGTCGCAGTGATGCGCTAAAGCGTGAGATAGCCTTGAAGAAATGGCCTAGAGCGAAGAAGCTGGCACTGATAGAAAGCTGCCAGCCAATTTAGCCTGTTATCATTTTAGAAGCATATTTGCCGCGACAGCTAACAGTAACACTGCGAATATTTTCTTTATAACTGAAACGGGCAGATGGTGGGTCGATTTGGCACCTAAAGGGGCAGTAAACCAGGAGGTGCAAACAATACCCAATAAAGCGGGTAGATAAACAAACCCAGCAAATCCATCTGTTAGAGCAAACAGGTGGCTACCCGAGCTGATGTAACCTATCGAACCAAATAATGCGATAACAATCCCGCAAGCGGATGCACAGCCGATGGCTTTTTTCATGTCGACTGAGAAAAACGTCAACAAGGGGACCAAGAGTGCACCGCCACCAATCCCGATCATAGCTGACAAGCTGCCGGTGATCGTCGTCAAAACAGTTAACAGACCTTTATTCGGCATTTCTCGCTCAGTGCTAGAGTGATTTTTATTGCTGTAAAGCATCTTGAAAGCAATCAGCATGACACTGACAGCAAACACAATACGCACAATATTTTCTGGCAATAGTGATGCCATAAAGCCACTGATAAGTGCGCCAAGAGCCACCCCGACCATGACCCAAGGTGCTAGGCTCCATGGTACATTACCGTTCTTGTGGTGGGCGATTGCCGAAGAGGTAGAGGTAAACAAAATCGACGCCAATGAGGTTGCAATTGCTGCGATCATTACCTGATCTGCGGGTAGAGTATTAAAGTGAAGTAAAATACTGCTCAACACTGGCACAATGATGAGTCCACCGCCAATGCCTAAGAGGCCAGCCAAAAAGCCCACGACACTGCCAAGTAATGCGCAGTAAACAATCAACAACAGCAACTCACTCATTAAATTTATCTCTTCATATAATTAGGAATAATGTGCTAAACAAATAAAGATTTGTTTGCACCGGGTTAATTAATATAACTGACATGCTATTGAGTTTTCAAACTTAATAGAACGTGAATGCTGCTCATGTTTAAGTTGAAATAAAAGCGCTGTTGTTATCGTGCCTGAACAAGTATAAATAGATCCTAATATTTACGTTATAGATATTGCCTTTGATCTTTGGCCAAGTCATCAGTCGCGAGTAATTAATACTGAGAAGGTGGAATCGGTAAGCTAAAGCAGAAAGACCCATCAGCGTAAAATACTTTTAATGTTAATCTCAGTAAACAGGATATCGAACCACAATGAGCAATAACTTTAACTTCACAATCAAGAGCATTAGCCTTGATGAAAATTATCATCCTTCGAACAGCACTCGCATCACAACCAATTTTGCCAACTTGGCAAGAGGTGACAGCCGCCGTGAGAACTTAAGCAATGCATTGCAAATGATAGATAATAATTTCAATGCCTTGGCTGATTGGGATAACCCTAAAGGTGATAGGTACTCTGTTGAACTTGAGATCGTCTCTGTTGATATGGATATTGAAAGAGATGGGCAGGCCTTTCCATCAATTGAAGTATTGAAAACCAATATTATTGATCATAAAAATAATCAACGTCTTGAAGGTATCGTCGGAAATAACTTTTCTTCTTATGTACGAGATTATGACTTTAGCGTTTTATTGTTGCAGCATAATAAAAATAAAGAACAGTTTACTATCCCGAGTGACTTTGGTGAATTACATGGCAATCTATTTAAATGTTTTATTAATTCTGATGTTTATAAAGATAATTTTAAAAAGTTACCGGTTATATGTCTGAGTGTTTCAGATAATAAGGTTTACCAACGAACTGAAAATCAACATCCAATATTAGGTTTTGAATACCTGCCAAATGAATCTTCTTTAACTGAGCAGTATTTCAAGAAAATGGGGTTGCAGGTTCGCTATTTTATGCCTGCTAATAGCGTCGCCCCTTTAGCGTTTTATTTCTTTGGAGATCTGCTCAGTGATTACACGAATCTTGAGCTAATCAGTACCATTAGTACCATGGGGACATTCCAAAAAATTTATCGGCCTGAAATCTATAATGCTAATGCGACCGCTGGCAAGTGCTATCAACCCAATTTGAAGAACTTAGATCATTCATTGACGCAAATTGTTTATGACCGAGAAGAGCGCAGCCAGCTTGCCATAGCGCAAGGCAAGTTCGCAGAGGAGCACTTCATCAAACCATATCAAACGGTTCTTGAGCAGTGGTCAGCAAATTACGCTTAATTATTAACTTAAATATATAGCAGCATTTATTATGAAAAAATTATTACCGACTTCAACTGCAGGCAGTTTACCTAAACCCGTTTGGCTAGCAGAGCCAGAGACTCTTTGGTCACCTTGGAAGTTGCAAGATGAAGCGCTGCTTGAAGGTAAACACGATGCATTGCGTGTGTCACTGCAAGATCAACAGCATGCAGGTATCGATATTGTTAGTGATGGCGAGCAAACACGGCAGCATTTTGTGACGACCTTTATCGAGCACCTCAACGGCGTCGATTTTGAACAGCGTAAAACGGTTAAAATTCGTGATCGTTATGATGCAAGCGTACCAACCGTGGTCGGCCCTGTTTCTCGGCAAAAGCCTGTTTTTGTCGAGGATGCCAAGTTCTTACGTCAGCAGACTAAGCAGCCAATTAAATGGGCGCTGCCTGGCCCGATGACCATGATCGACACGCTGTATGATGATCATTATAAAAGTCGTGAACAACTCGCTTGGGAGTTTGCCAAAATTCTCAACCAAGAGGCCAAAGAGCTAGAGGCTGCAGGGGTTGATATCATTCAATTTGATGAGCCTGCATTTAATGTGTTCTTTGACGAGGTAAATGATTGGGGCGTTGCCTGTTTAGAAAGAGCAATAGAGGGGCTTAAATGCGAAACGGCGGTACACATCTGTTATGGCTACGGCATTAAAGCTAATACCGATTGGAAAAAGACCTTGGGCACAGAGTGGAGACAATACCAACAAGCTTTTCCTAAATTGCAAAAATCGAATATCGACATTATCTCACTAGAATGTCATAACTCTCATGTTCCCCTTGAGTTACTTGAGCTTATTCGAGGTAAGAAAGTGATGGTAGGCGCCATTGATGTCGCCACTAACACCATTGAAACGCCAGAAGAGGTGGCTAATACTCTGCGACATGCACTCAAGTTTGTCGATGCCGAGAACCTCTATCCTTGTACCAATTGCGGCATGGCACCTTTGCCTCGCCAAATAGCAAGCGCCAAACTTAATGCGTTAACAGCAGGGGCTGAAATCGTTCGACAAGAGTTGTCAGCCTAGCTAATGCTGACTGGAGTCCGTCTGGTATTTGTAATATGGAGTACAGTGCCAAGTCGGTCAAATGTCTGCATAGTAACGGCCTCACTGACTTTGGCTTGCTCTGAAACGATAGGCTATCGCTGCTGTATCTGCATATGTGCTGGCTGTAAGTCATTGGAAGCAATGCTGCTAGAAGCTGAGTCGACGATTAACAATAACGAGCTAGACGGCTTGAAATTGTCGAAGCTCAGCTGATAATTCAGCTGAGCTTCTCAAAGGGTGGGCTGGGCGCTGTTGTACCTAAATACGCTCTTGGTCGACATAACCGACCACTAAGCACATTAATCGACAATAGCACCCACGCCGGGAAGGAATACTCCTTCACTAAGCTAATTTTAGCTCAGTTTTTCAGATTTGCTATCAGTCTTGAGTTTGAATTGTTAACGCTAAAGGCTGGCTTGGCTTAGTTCATACTCACTGAGCCGTTGATATTATCGACGCTCAAATCGCCACTACCTGCTTCAACAATACTAAGCCCTTTGGTGTTATCGACTTCAATATCACCTGAACCATCATCAATAAAAACGTGACCATTGACGTTGGTTACCGTCATATCGCCAGAGCCGTCGTCGATGTTAGTGTCGCCACCAATGCCATTTAGGTTGATTGAGCCAGAACCATCTTCCAGTGTTAGCTTACCGGTGGTGTTAGTAATCGATACAGAGCCTGAACCGTCGGTGATACTAAGGTTATGGCCACCTTGAATTGAAAGGTCACCAGAGCCATCTTCAAGCTCAATATTGGCTGAGATATTGGTAATTTCAATGTCACCAGAACCATCGTCAATTTTCAGTACCATATCTGCAGGTACTTGAATGGTGAGGTCGATATATGGCGAGCGACTAAAATTGATATTACTGTCAAACTCGGCAACCAATTTAGCGTTATTGCCGCTCTTCTCTAGTGTTAAATCTGCTTTGATATCACCGTAAGTGTAGATGTCAGCTACCACGGTGATTTGGGTTAATCCGGTAACGCCTTGGATTTTTAAGTCACCTGCGCCTGTATTGGCGACAAATGTATCGATACCTGCTGCTTCAATCTGGATCTGCTTTTGCTGATGATCAAGCGGGCCGGCACTGGCACCATTTACATTGATGATGCAACCCGATAGCGCTAGCGTTATGATTGCCGCAAAAAGACTAGAGGCTAGTTTCATAAGATGATGTCCTTGTTATATTTTTTAGAATCAATTTTGTATTCAAAGCTATAACCTATCTAAGCAGGTAGTATGCCAACATGTTATCTACTTGTTTTAATTGTGATGTTTTATTGTTATCTTGACTGTTGGTGGTGAATTAACTCAAAAAATTGGCCAAAATCGACATTGTTAGTGATTTTACTTAATCGTTTATTACTGCTGAATTTTTCGGTTATAGCCTAGTTCAGTCATAAGGGATGGAAGCAAGAATGGATTATTTATCTGTAAATCAACAAGGCTGGGATCGCCGAGTACAAACTCATGTTACTTCTGACTTTTACGATGTCGCTGGTTTTTTAGCGGGTGACAGCTCACTGCAAGAGATAGAGTTAGCAGCACTGAATGTAGAGGGTAAAAGCCTGCTGCATCTGCAATGTCACTTTGGTTTAGACACCTTGTCATGGGCACGCTTAGGCGCAAAAGTAACTGGTGTTGACCTCTCTGGTGCAGCTATTGAACAAGCTAAATTATTAGCAACTCAAGCTAGACTAGATGCCGATTTTATTTGCACCGATGTTTATCAAGTGACTAAGCAGGTCGCGGGTCAATTCGATATCGTATTTACCTCCTACGGCGCCATTGTCTGGTTACCCGATCTAAATAAGTGGGCGCAAACCATAGCCAGTAAGCTTAAAACGGGTGGTCAGTTTTATATGGTGGAGTTTCACCCCGCACAAGCGGTGTTTGACGGTTATAGCTATTTTCATCAAGACGAGCCAGATGTGGATGATGAGCCTACCTACACAGAGAATGCAGGTGATGAAACCGAGACCTTTATGAGTTGGTCACATTCTCTTGCTGATGTCATCAATGCACTGATCCGAGCGGGTATTGAAATCGATTCATTCAACGAGTTCGATTTTAGCCCATATAACTGTTTTGATGGACTTACAGAGGAGACGGTTGAGGTCTCTTTGCCGCAAGGGAAAACGCCACGATCACGTTACTTTGTCGAGCAGCAGGGGCAACGCTTACCACTTGCCTATGCTATTTCAGGTTTTAAGAAAGCCTAAGTGTGATTTATAACATAGAAAACAGCGCCAATTGGCGCTGTTTTTGTTTGAGCTATGACCTAGTGTTTATCGATGACTATAAACTAGTTGCTTCTTAATACCGGATATTTTTGGTACTCGTTATCATAGTAAGGGCTGCGCTGGTAAAACCAACGTAGACGCGCTTTTGGATCGGCGGCAAACGCTTCATCCTTAAGTGCTTCATCGAATGCTGCTTGCAGTTTGGGATCTTGTTTTAACATCTGCGCCGCTAACGGCTCAACCGCATAGTTTTCGATATATTCAGTACGAGTGAAAATAGGATTGAAAAATCCCCATTGAAACAATGAGTCTGGCGACTGTGGCTCAAGTAATAGGATTGCAAGATCGCCAAGCGGTTGCTCGGTATCGATGCGTACAGTGCCTGTAGGCAAAGTCGCCTCGATAGTTTGGCTGCTTAGCGTAGCTTTAACGCGTTGATGACCTTCATAATCAGCATTGCCAAATTTGGGCTGGCTTAATTGGTATTGCTGTAGCTTTTGCGTACTAGGTTTACTGATAGTGGTCATACGTATGCCGTGTATGCTTAAGCGTTCAATCACTGCTGTCCACTGAGGTGGCACATAGTAAGCCGTTGGGCGATTCACTTTGATATCGGCTTTGGTGCCACCAATAACAGGCAGGTTAGGGTACAGCTTAGGTTCACCATTCCAGCGAACAATCTCATTGCCACTGATTGCACTTTGCTCCATCGAGTAGCCGATACCTTTAAAATCCCAGCCCTGTTGTTGCTGCTCTTGCTTCCAAGTGAGAGTAACTCGTGGTGAGTAGCGGTATTTGTCTTGTTGGATTGCCGATTTAAGTTTGGTTGTTTGGTCACCGATGGTTTTCAGTGTCGCCTCTAACATCACATAGGTGCCGAGCACGCGTTGCTTAAACGGCTTTAAACTGTGATTTTCAATCAAAATTGTCGGCAGGTGACGGGCATCACCGTAGCCATTGGAAAAACGTGGGCTAGCATTCCATAAAGACATACCCTTGCTGATGTCGGTATTGTCGATTGCGAAAACGAGTGGTCCAGGAACGTGACCTTCTTCGATAAGTGCTGACTCAATGGCTGGGCGGTAGCTGTTTTCTAACCACTTATAACTGGCAGGGCTCAAACCTTGGGCAAGGTTGTAACCGAAGGTGACATCGTACTGATAGTCGATACCGTCGGTAACGTGTACATCTATGTATAAATCAGGTTGCCAGATATTGATGGCGCGCAGCATATGTTGCATCTCTAATGTATCAGCTTTGGCATAGTCACGATTAAGGTTGAGGTTGTTGGCGGTTGTGCGCCAGCCCATATTAACCGGGCCTCTTTGGTTGACGCGGTTGTATTCGGTTGAACGCTCATGGGCGTCAACACTAAAAATAGGCACAAATAATAGATTAGCGTTGTCGAGTAGTGCGGCTTTATCACCGATAATAATATCGCGTAGCAGCATCATGCCAGCGTCTTTGCCATCAATCTCTCCAGAATGAATGCCAGCCTGAACTAACACGCTAGGTTTATTATTTTTAAGTAGAGTGGGGGCATCTTCAGCGCCCTCTTTAGAGGCGACTATCATCCAAATGTCACGTCCTTGTGGACTCTTGCCTATGCTGACTTTTTTGAGCATATCTGTCTGACTAATCAGCTTATCTAACCATGCGAAGGTTTCATCATAATTTGGACTGGTTTTAAGGCCATGCTGTTCAAAAGGTGTAGCCCATTCGCTGTCTGGTGCTGCCAGTAGTGATTCACTCTTACCATGCCATTCGATAATGGGAGGTAAAATGGCATCATTAACGTAAGTGGTTGCTAACTGAGGCGTGGCATTGTGTTCGGCGGCAAGCGTGCAAAAGCTAGTGACCGCAACCGCAAGGGCTGCGTAGCTTGTTAAAGGGGTCAAAAAGCGCATGGTAGGGTATCCATCTGTAAGATAAATTTAGAATTATTATAAGAGGCTTATATTTCACCAAAATGCTAACAAGTGCAACCAGATAACTGTGTCGAAATATGCGACTTAGATTACTCATCAGGCAGCATGTTTATTCAGTAAAAAACCATCCTTTAAATTTGGGTGAGTTTGATTACAAAGTTGGTATAAACCCATTTTTACACTTTGCTTTGTTGTTATGGCTGCTTAGTTCTTGTTTAATACCTGGATCTAGTGCAGGGTAATAGTTGAACACTTTGATTTACAAGGAACTTAACTTGAAGAGTTTTATTATTTTTAGTGCATTTTTTTTTACCAGCTTAAGCTACGGTTGTGATGATATAAAGACGGCGCATAGCAATTTATTGTCTTCTAACTTCATTATGAAGCAAATGTTTTTGCTGACAGTCGATGATGAAAAACAAGCGACAGGAACAAATTTAATCCACTATGCGAATGGCCAGTCTAAATATGAGCAACTGGATCTATGGATGAGTGAAGGTACGTCTTACGATGCTGACGGGTATGAACCCTTTATGTCTCAAAGCTTTAGTTGTGATGATATTGCTCAACAAGGGGATGATGTTTTCATCAACGAGGTAAAAGATGACAAGACCTATAACACTCGCTATCGTCGGCAAGAAAATATGCTAGTGCCTGTAGAAACCGTAATGGAAACAGAGGCTGGCATTTTATTTATGAGTTTTGCGATAAAAATGGTATTTGATTATTCAAACTTTAGCTTGGTTAAAGATTGAAATTGGTGTCACAGTGACTATAGCTAAGCAGCTAAGTCACTGATAAAAGTTTAAATCTCTATTCTTCGTGCGTCGTCTCTTCCTCAAAAACCTGCTCAATAGTTAGCTCAAACAAACGGGCGACTTTAAACGCTAATGGTAAACTGGGATCGTATTTCCCTTTCTCTATCGCATTGATCGTTTGCCGCGATACTTCCAGTTTGTCGGCGAGATCTGCTTGGGTCCAGTCTCGCTCAGCTCTGAGGATTTTTAAGCGATTTTTCATCGGTAGGCCAACCTTCCTTTAATAATGCCAACCATATAGGTTAAGGCGATAAGTGCGATGAGGTATGCGCTTTTTAACGGTGGTACAGTACCTGTATTTGCCAG
Organism: Shewanella sp. 10N.286.54.B9; assembly: GCF_041468565.1. Taxonomy (NCBI): domain Bacteria; kingdom Pseudomonadati; phylum Pseudomonadota; class Gammaproteobacteria; order Alteromonadales; family Shewanellaceae; genus Shewanella; species Shewanella sp. 10N.286.54.B9. The sequence continues at coordinate 28,073 of NZ_JBFRIY010000019.1, read as the reverse complement.
AATTGAATAGCTTGAAAAACTAATAATGGCGACTCCAACGGCCAGTGCTAATGCATCTAGCTGCACTTTTCGCTCCATTTCATCAAGCTGAGTTAGAAAGCTTTTATAAGTGAATAACATGGCGATGCCAATCATGCTATGTACCGCAAAAGCAATGATTAACAGAAGTGTCTTGTCTAATACGCCAGTTTCACCTAGGTATGCGCTGAACATTAAAGTGAGTGCCCAAAGTAGCGCGAATAGATTCACGCGATTGGCATTTTTCAGATCACGCTTGGGCAGCCCTTTAGCGCAGATTGCTTCTAGTATAGATTTCATTGAACAGTTCCCTTTGTTTTTTATAAAGTAAAGCAAGCTTGATTTTAAGTTAGGCTTGCTTGACACATAAGTCAAGCTTGCTTTACTAAAAGTTTGCTTGGCTTTACTTCAATTTCGGGCTGATAATATTGGTTAGAGGAAAATCAAAGGTGTTTTTCACAAAAAAATCCCAATTTAGGCGGGCTAAATTGGGATTTTAAGCGTAAACGCTTATGTTAGAGCATTAAGCGTTTGGTCCTGCATTCTTGATTGAATCAGGTACTTGGTATTTTTCAAAGTTCTTCTGAAAACTTTCTGCTAGATGCTGTGCGAACTCGGCATACTGCTGCTTATCTTCCCATGTGTTAATTGGGTTGAGTAAGTTACTGTCTACACCTGGAATCGCCACTGGAACATGCAGGTTTAACTTTTCAAGGTACTCAGTTTCAACATCCTTTAGCTCGCCGCTTACGATTGCATCGACAATCGCGCGGGTTGTTGGAATGTCAAAACGCTTACCAATACCGTGTGGTCCGCCAGTCCAGCCAGTGTTGACCAAGTAAACTTGGCTACCGAAAGATTCGATACGCTTCATCAATAGCTCAGCGTATACGCCTGCAGGGCGTGGGAAGAACGGTGCACCGAAACACGTTGAAAAAGTAGACTGAATTGCGGCTGTTGAGCCCATTTCAGTTGAACCCACTTTAGCAGTATAGCCAGACAAGAAGTGGTAGGCCGCCTGCTCTTTGGTCAGCTTAGAAACTGGCGGTAATACGCCTGAAACATCGCAAGTTAAGAACACGACTGCATGAGGCTCTGCGCCGCAGTTCTCCTCTTTACGTTGAGCAATATGCTCAAGTGGGTAAGCGGCGCGCGTGTTTTCTGTTAGTGACGAGTTCGTGTAATCAGGTACACGGTTTTCATCAGTTACCACGTTTTCAAGTACGGTACCAAAACGGATAGCATCCCAGATCACGGGCTCGTTTTTCTGGCTAAGATCGATACATTTTGCGTAGCAACCGCCTTCAATGTTGAATACGCCACCGGGTGCCCAGCCGTGCTCATCATCACCGATAAGGAAGCGCTTAGGATCTGCAGAAAGCGTAGTTTTGCCTGTGCCAGACAGGCCGAAAAACAGCGTAGTATCGCCGTCAGCACCTACGTTAGCTGAGCAGTGCATTGGTAGCACACCTTTCGCTGGTAGTAGGAAGTTTTGCACTGAGAACATCGATTTCTTCATTTCGCCAGCGTACTTAAGACCTGCTAGTAGCACCTTACGTTCAGCGAAGTTTAAAATAACTGTTGCATCAGAATGAGTACCATCACGCTCTGGATTACATACAAATCCTGGTGCATTGATGATCTGCCAAGCTGGCTTGTCTGCTGCATTAAACTCTTCTGGTACGATGAAAAGGTTACGAGCAAATAGCTGATGCCAAGCATATTCAGTGGTGACAGTGACGGGCTGGTAGTGCTCTTTGCTCGCACCTACTTCTAGGTTTGAAACAAACGTGTCTTTATCAGCTAGGTAAGCTTCAACACGATTCCAAAGCGCTGTAAAAGCGTCGGCTTCGAATGGCTTGTTGACTGGTCCCCACTCAATATCCGCTTCTGAGCTTGGCTCTTTGACGATAAAGCGGTCATTAGGTGAGCGACCTGAGCGTTCGCCAGTTTTTGCAACTAAAGCACCGTTTGCGGTCAATTCGCCTTCGCCGCGTGCTAGCGCAAGTTCGACTAATTGGCCTGTAGAGAGGTTAAGGTACTCGCGGTTTGATCCATCCGCCATGGGTAAGGTCTCCATCTTTAGGGTCGTTTTGTTTGCCGGTCTATGGCGCCAGCTATTTTGTCTGCGGCGATTGTAACTTATGCGCAATTGAATATGTGGGCTAGATCAAAAAAAATACTAAAAAGTTGTCATCAAACTGCAATTTTGCACTGAAACTTGGTAGGAAGGTATTACCAATTACCATTTTCAACTCATTCAGACCTCAAAATCACTCCATAAGCCATTTTTAATGGTAAGCGTTAACGTTTGTTTACTGTGCCGATTCATTATCAACATTTAATAGATTCTATTTCTGATTTTGGCTGAATGTTTGTTGGCGACGCTATTGCTATAATTTTTGCTATAACCCAGCAAAACTTATGACTTAGTCTACTAAGGCGACCTCAATGAACATCAGTACAACTTTAATAGCGTTAACAATCCTTAGCAGTATATCGGCCATGGCCGTAGCAAATCCCTCTAAATTGCAATCTGAGGTGGTTAGCGCAGATGCAGTGCAGTGGGGATATTTAAACCCGCTTCGTGGTGATAAGAGTCCTGGGGCTGCAAACCTCTGGGGAGATCGAACTAAAAATGTCCCAACAGGTATGTTGGTTCGGTTTAATAAAGGCTTTTCGTCGCCGGCGCACATTCATAATATTACTTACCGTGGGGTAGTGATTGAAGGGCTGATGCATAATGATGATCCTAATGCTGCAACGATGTGGATGCCAGCAGGATCATTTTGGACTCAACCTGCAGGCGAAAACCACATCACGGCTGCTAATGGTGATGGCAATATGATCTTCTTGGAAATTGATAGTGGACCCTATTTGGTTAAGCCATCAGCGCAACATTTTGATAGTGGCGAAAAGCCGGTTAATTTACACCAGTCTAATCTAGTCTGGTTGAATCAAGATGATGTTAGCTTAGTTGCAGGCAGTGATGCTGAAATTACCACGCTATGGGGCAGCAATGAGCGCGGCCAGCTTGGCGGTACTATGTTAAAGCTCCCAGCTGGATTTCGCGGTGAGTTAACAGTTGCGGCGAATCAGTTTCGCGGTATTGTGATTCAAGGTACAGTTGATTATAAGTCAGTTGAATTTACAGATGAAAAACCTTTAACGGCTGGTAGCTATTTCGGTTCTAGTGGTGAGTTTAGTCACCAATTATCGACGTCATTAGATGGGGCAATGATCTATATTCGCACTGATGGAAAGTACAAATTGGGTAAAAATGGCGTAGTCAGTTCTCGCTAGAGTTTAGGGCTGCGGCTAGTTCCCAAGAGTTATTAAGTAATTAAAGGCTAAACAGCGAGTTTGAAAACAGAATTGCTAACTCGCTGTTTAGATTTTGGCATTTTACTGGGTGGTGTCGCTGTTTGGTGCTACTGCATAAATAGCTTCAACATCAATGGCGTCGAATATATATTTACTGTTGCAGTATTCGCAACCCATCTCAATCTTACCTTGCTCGGCAATGATTGAATCTATTTCCTCTTTCGCTACTGTGCGGATAGCTTGTGCGCTGCGCTCCTTTGAACAGGTGCAGTTGAAAGTAATAGCAACGGGATCAAATAGGCGCACTTCCTCTTCATGATAGAGACGGTGCAGTACCTCTTCCGCTTGAAGCGTAAACAGCTCTTCTTGCTTAACTGTTTCGGTTAACACTGAAAGGTGTTCAAACTCTTCATTGTGGTTGCCGTCAGTTGGCAACACCTGTAGGAACATACCTGCTGCTTGGTTAGCATCGGCAAATAATTTTATCTTGGTCGGTAGTTGCTCAGATTGCTCAAAGTAGGCTTCGAGACACTCACTCAATGTTTCTTTGTCGAGTGCAACCACGCCTTGGTAACGTTCACCATCATCGGGTGTTAACGTTATGACCATATGGCCTTTGCCAAATAAAGATTGTAGCTGTGCATCTGCAGTAATATCACCATTCCAGCGAGAAACACCGCGTAGTTGTTGCAAGTTATTGCCGTTAATAACCGCAAGTGAGACTGGGCCATCGCCTTGAAGCTGAATACTAATGTCGCCGCTAAATTTCAAGGTTGCTGTTAGCAGTGATGTTGCCGCCATAAGCTCACCCAATAAGTGCTGAATCGCTTCTGGGTAGTCATGAGCTGCAATGACTTCTTGGTAGCTTTTCTCTAGTTGTACCAATTCACCACGCACACTGGCATTGTCAAATAGGTAACGGTATAAGTTGTCTTTAGTCATTTCGGTTTTCCAGTGTTAACTTTCTTTAAAGCGCATAATTTGGCGACGTTGTTTCTTATCGGGCTTCTGTTCTGGAGCCGGATTATGAAGAATATTTAAGCGTCTTTGCTCGGCATAAGTCTCTCGCTTCGCTAGGCTCTGCGGTGTTTCTTCATAAAGGGTTTGCGCAATTGACCCTTTCTGGCGTTGTTCTGACAATTTTACAATGACGATCTCTTTTTCGTCATATCCTTGTCTTAATCTAATGGTGGCACCTACCTCTGCATATTTACTCGATTTGGTGCGTTGGCCGTTGTAGTGTACTTTACCACCATTAATCATCTCTTTTGAGATGGCGCGAGTCTTATAGAAGCGCGCAGCCCAGAGCCATTTGTCTAGCCTGACTTTCAATGCTTGTTGCTCGTTGTCGACCATGAGCGACTCCAGTGGTAGATTAACCTTTATTAAAGTAGGGGGAAGTTCACAAGCTGAGTATTAATATACGAATCTTTACATCTCGACACGCAAAATAGTGGCAAGCTTCACACCCTTTTTAGGCGCGTAAAGTTAGCATATTTGGCCTATTATCGCCAACATTGCTACTGTTATGGGCTTGTTGCCGATTGCAGTGTGGGTTAGCATGAGTCAGGATTTGCTAAATTATCATAACCAGAACAGAGACCTGTGCAGAGGGTCCACATAAATATGGATTTATTAGATAAGTTTTTAACTAAAGCAGCAGGTGTGCCCCAAAAGCCTGTTAGCTCAGCGATATTTACTATCGGTATTGTGCTAATGCTATTTCTTTTGGCACAGATCACATGGAAGTTAGTCCCTGAAAATTCAGCTGTTTCTCGCTGGACGCCCACACCTGTCTCATCGACATCTTCCGGTTCAGCCAATATCTCAGGCGTCAAAGCATTGAGTCTATTTGGCCGTGCTGATAGCGCTTCTAAGCCTAAAACAGCGCCTGTAGAAGAGGTCATCACCGATGCGCCTAAAACTTCGCTGTCGATTCAATTGACAGGGGTGGTGGCATCGACCACTGAGCAAAAAGGTCTTGCGGTTATTGCTTCTAGCGGGAGCCAAGAAACTTATAGTCTAGGTGATAAAATTAGAGGAACGTCAGCGTCGTTAAAAGAGGTTTATGCCGATCGCATTATTATCACGAATAGTGGCCGCTACGAAACCTTGATGCTAGATGGCCTTGAATACAATACTAATAGCAATGCTAACCAGCAGTTACAAAAGGCTAAGAGCTTGCCAAAAGGTAAAAGAGTCGATCAACGTCAAAACCGCCAAGTTGCCCGTGAGCTAGGTGAATCTCGAGCTGAGATTTTAGCTGATCCGAGCAAGATAACCGACTACTTAGCTATCTCACCGGTTAAGAGTGGTGGAGAGTTGGCGGGTTACCGACTCAATCCTGGCAAAGACAGAAAACTATTTACCGAAGCGGGTTTTAAACCAAATGATTTGGCTAAATCGCTTAACGGTTATGATTTGACTGATATGGGTCAAGCATTAGAGGTTATGGGGCAACTACCAGAGATGACTGAAGTTGCTTTAATGGTTGAGCGCGAAGGTCAACTTATCGAAATTATGTTTAGTTTGCCGCAATAACAGAGCTGCAACCAATAACAATAAAGGCTGCTGCAATAATTAATTGAGCTTGCCGCACTTAAAGGTTTTAGGGGAAGTAATACAATGAATAATAAAAGGATTAGACGCAGACTAATCGCTGGTATGGTTATGGGCGCATCATTGCTTGCACCACAACTTGCTTGGTCTGAGCAATATGCGGCTAACTTTAAAGGTACCGATATTCAGGAGTTTATCAACATTGTTGGTAAGAATTTGAATCGCACTATTATTGTCGACCCTACCGTTCGCGGCAAAATTAATGTTCGCAGTTATGATCTGTTAGATGACGAGCAATACTACCAATTCTTCCTCAATGTACTGCAAGTATATGGCTATGCAGTGGTTGAGATGGATAACAACATCATCAAAGTTATCAAAGATAAAGACGCTAAGACGGCGTCGATTCGAGTCGCGGATGATAAAGCGCCTGGATTAGGCGATGAGATGGTAACTCGTATTGTTGCGTTGTATAACACCGAAGCTAAACAGCTCGCACCACTGTTGCGCCAGTTAAACGATAATGCCGGTGGCGGTAACGTGGTTAACTATGACCCATCAAATGTATTGATGATCTCCGGTCGTGCAGCTGTAGTTAATAAACTCGTTGAAATTGTACGCCGCGTTGACAAGCAAGGTGATACCGCGGTTGAAGTGGTTAAGCTTGAGTTTGCTTCTGCCGGTGAAATCGTACGTATTGTAGATACGCTTTATCGCTCTACAGCGAATCAAGCTCAAATGCCCGGCCAAGCCCCTAAGGTCGTTGCGGATGAACGTACTAACGCTGTTATCGTTAGTGGTGATGAAAAAAGCCGTCAGCGTGTAGTCAAACTGATCAAAAAGCTTGATGCTGAGCAAGCCACAACAGGCAACACTAAAGTACGTTACTTACGTTACGCTAAAGCAGAAGATTTGGTTGAAGTATTAACCGGTTTTGCCGACCAACTAGTTGATGATAAAGGCGGAGCAGCTCAAGGTGCAAATAAGCGCCGTAACGAAATAAATATTATGGCCCACACTGATACCAATGCCTTGGTGATTAGTGCTGAGCCAGATCAAATGCGCACCATTGAAAGCGTGATTAACCAGCTTGATATTCGCCGTGCACAAGTCCTCGTTGAAGCGATTATTGTCGAAGTTTCTGAAGGCGATGATGTTGGCTTTGGTGTGCAGTGGGCAACAGAAGCTGGCGGTGGTACTCAGTTTAATAACTTAGGCCCAACCATCGGTGAGATTGGTGCTGGTATCTGGGCTGCTCAAGGCGAAGAGGGTTCAACTGTCTGTAATGATGGTACTTGTACTGAAAATCCTGATACTCGAGGCGATATTACCTTACTGGCACAGTCGCTAGGTAAGGTTAACGGTATGGCGTGGGGCATCGCGATGGGCGACTTTGGCGCGCTTATTCAAGCGGTATCGAGTGACACTAAGTCGAACGTACTTGCAACGCCATCAATTACCACGCTTGATAACCAAGAAGCCTCATTCATCGTTGGTGATGAAGTGCCTATTCTTACCGGTAGCCAAAACTCAAGTAACGGTAATAGCAACCCCTTCCAAACCGTTGAGCGTAAAGAGGTGGGCGTTAAGCTTAAAGTGGTACCACAAGTCAATGAAGGTAATGCTGTTAAGTTAACCATAGAACAAGAAGTCTCTGGCATTAATGGTAAAACCGGTGTCGATGTGACCTTTGCGACTCGTCGTTTAACCACTACGGTAATGGCTGATTCAGGGCAGATTGTGGTACTCGGTGGTTTGATTAATGAAGAGGTGCAAGAGTCGGTACAGAAGGTACCATTCTTAGGCGATATCCCAATTATAGGTCATCTATTTAAGTCATCTTCAAGCGGTAAGAAAAAGAAAAACCTGATGGTATTTATCAAGCCTACGATTATTCGTGATGGTATTACTATGGAAGGTATTGCTGGACGTAAATACAACTATTTCCGCGCATTACAACTTGAGCAGGTTGAGCGTGGTATTAACTTGATGCCGAATAGTGAAGTGCCAGTGCTTGAAGAGTGGGATCAAGACGCTTATCTGCCTGCAGACGTCAATGAAGTTCTCAATCGTTATAAAGATGGCAAAGGCTTAGATACCAAAATGCGTGAAACAGACCCAGCATTGAAGAGCATTTCTAACAGCAAAGATGCTGATGCTGAAAAAGTTAAAACCGAAGAAGCCACAGATAAAGAATCTAGCGATGAGTGATAATCAACTGCAAGCAGATGACGAGCTAGCGCAAGTATCTAATGAACTTGGGCTAGTCTCAGAGGCGGAAGCAGATGAAGTGTTCCACTCGACCAGTAAAGAGCGCTTGCCGTTTGCTTTCGCTCATCGATTTAATGCTGCCTTAGACAAAGATGAAAACGGCGTGCTGTCGCTTTATCATACTGTTGGGACACCGCTGTCGGCACTGTTAGAGGTTCGCCGTTATAACGGTAAGTCTCTGCCGCTTATTAAATTAGCAGATAGCGCCTTTGAAGCGCGCTTAACTCAAGCTTACCAAGCTAATTCGTCAGAAGCCCAGCAGATGATGGAAGATATTGGTAACGAGATGGATCTGTTCACGCTTGCTGAAGAGCTGCCTCAAACAGAAGACCTGCTGGAGGGTGACGATGATGCACCGATCATTAAGCTGATCAACGCATTGTTGTCTGAGGCGATTAAAGAAGAAGCGTCTGATATCCATATCGAGACTTATGAAAAGCAACTTGTGGTACGTTTTCGTGTTGACGGGATCTTAAAAGAGGTCTTAAAACCTAACCGCAAACTGTCTTCGCTGTTGGTCTCACGTATCAAAGTGATGGCGCGCTTAGATATTGCCGAAAAGCGTGTGCCGCAAGATGGTCGTATTTCACTGCGTATTGCTGGCCGTGCCGTCGACGTGCGTGTATCGACTATGCCATCAAGCCATGGCGAGCGAGTGGTACTGCGTCTACTGGACAAAAATGCCGGTAACTTAGACCTAGTGCAGCTGGGTATGACTGAAGATGTGCGGGTACAGTTCGATGAACTTATTCGTAAGCCCCACGGTATTATTTTGGTCACTGGCCCTACAGGCTCTGGTAAAAGTACCACCTTGTATGCGGGTCTTACCGAACTTAATTCCATCGATACCAATATTCTCACAGTAGAAGATCCTATTGAGTACGAGCTAGAAGGTATTGGTCAAACTCAAGTTAACACTAAGGTTGATATGACCTTTGCCCGCGGCTTGCGTGCAATATTGCGCCAAGATCCCGATGTGGTCATGATTGGTGAAATTCGAGATCTAGAAACGGCGCAGATTGCGGTGCAAGCATCTCTGACTGGTCACATGGTGATATCAACGCTGCATACCAATACTGCGTCAGGTGCTATTACCCGTCTACAAGATATGGGCGTTGAGCCTTTTCTTGTGTCATCGAGTTTGCTGGGCGTACTTGCACAGCGACTGATCCGAACTTTATGTAAGCATTGTAAAGAGGAGCATGTACCTGATGAGCGCGAAAGAGAGCTATTAGGTATTAGTGCTGATGACCCTCGTATCATATATCGTGCTAAAGGGTGTCAGGCCTGTGGGCATAACGGGTACCGTGGTCGTACTGGTATCCATGAGTTGTTAGTGGTTGATGATGATGTACGTGAATTGATCCACACCGGTCGAGGCGAATTGGCGATTGAAAAACATATACGTAAATCAGTCCCGAGTATCCGTCATGATGGTATGAGTAAAGTGCTTGCAGGGAAAACCACCCTTGAAGAAGTATTGCGCGTGACTCGCGAGGAATAATCTGTGCCAGCATTTGAATACAAAGCATTAGATAAAGCGGGTAAGCAGCAAAAAGGCGTTGTCGAAGCGGATACCGCTAGGCATGCTCGCGGCCAAATTAGAGAGCTACGTTTGATGCCATTGGAAATTACTCCGGTGGTTGAAAAAGAGAGTAAGGCTAAATCTGGTGGGGTAAGTTTTTTCAAGCGTGGCATTTCAGTTTCTGAGCTTGCCTTGATTACCCGTCAAATAGCGACGCTAGTTGCTGCAGGCCTGCCGATTGAAGAGGCGCTTAAAGCCGTCGGTCAACAGTGTGAGAAAGATCGTTTAGCCAGTATGGTGATGGCGGTTCGCTCGCGTGTTGTTGAAGGTTATAGCTTGGCTGATTCGATGGCTGAATTCCCTCATATATTTGACGAGTTATATCGCGCTATGGTGGCATCAGGTGAAAAATCTGGTCACTTAGAGGTGGTGCTAAACCGTCTTGCCGACTACACCGAACGTCGCCAGCAATTGAAAAGTAAAATGACCCAGGCGATGATCTACCCGATCGTGCTGACCTGTGTTGCCATTGGTGTTATTGCCATATTACTTGCCGCTGTTGTACCGCAAGTAGTAGGGCAATTTGAACATATGGGGCAAGAACTGCCTTGGACGACTGAGTTATTGATTAGCTCGTCTGATTTTATCCGTGATTACGGCTTGATTGTACTTGGGCTCATTATTGGCTTGTTTGTGATCATGAAGCGTTTATTAGTCGTGCCTGCAAACAGAATGAAATACGATTCATTACTGCTGCGCTTACCAGTGGTAAGTAAAGTCAGTAAAAGCCTTAACACCGCTCGCTTTGCCAGAACCTTGAGTATCTTGACCGCCAGTTCAGTGCCATTGCTTGACGCGATGCGTATTGCTAGCGATGTATTGGTCAATGTTAAGGTCAAAGCCGCTGTTGAAGAGGCTACGTTAAGAGTGCGCGAGGGCACAAGTTTAGGGACAGCGCTAGCAAATACTAAACTTTTTCCGCCTATGATGCTCTATATGATCACCTCTGGTGAAAAAAGTGGTCAGCTCGAGCAGATGCTTGAGCGTGCGGCAGACAACCAAGATCGAGAATTTGAGTCAAACGTCACCATCGCACTGGGAGTCTTTGAACCTATGTTGGTTGTTAGTATGGCCACAGTAGTGCTATTTATTGTTTTAGCTATTCTGCAGCCAATTTTGGCACTGAATAATATGATCAGTGGTTAACCGTTTCGATGTTGGCATTGCCATTCGAGAAATATTTAAGTCATTCAGTTGAAGGAAGTTTTTAATGCAAACTCGTAATAAACAAAAAGGTTTTACCCTATTAGAAGTTATGGTTGTTATCGTGATTTTAGGAATTCTAGCTTCTATGGTAGTACCAAACCTAATGGGTAACAAAGATAAAGCTGACCAACAGAAGGCAGTTTCAGATATTGTTGCGCTAGAAAATGCGTTAGATATGTATCGTTTAGATAACAGCATCTACCCATCAACAGAGCAAGGGCTTGAAGCCTTAGTGCAAAAGCCGACAATGTCGCCAGAGCCGCGTAACTACCGTGAAGATGGCTATGTTAAGCGTCTTCCACAAGATCCATGGCGCAATGATTACCTGCTATTAAGCCCAGGCGAAAACGGCAAATTGGATATCTTCAGTGCAGGTCCTGATGGCCAGCCAGGAACAGAAGATGACATCGGTAACTGGAACCTACAGAACTTCCAATAAGATGACATTAGCAGCAGCGTTGCGAGTTCGTCAATCGGGCTTCACCTTAATGGAGGTGTTGCTCGTTGTGCTACTTATGGGGCTAGCAGCGACTGCTGTTACCTTGAGTATGGGTGGTGCGGGACAAAAGCAATCGCTGGAACGCTTGGCGCAGCAATTTATGATGTCTTCGGAAATGGTACTGGATGAAACCGTCCTTAGTGGCCATTTTATTGGTATTGTTGTTGAGCAAGACAGCTATGAATATGTCTACTATGACGAAGAGGGTAACTGGAAGCCGCTGGAGCAAGATAGGTTGTTAGCGAGCAGACAGATGGAGCCGGGTATTGAGCTGGTTTTGGTGCTTGATGGTTTGCCACTCGTGCAGGACGATGAAGAAGATGAAAGCTGGTTTGATGAGCCGCTAATAGAAAAGTCTGCTGATGAGAAAAAGAAGTATCCCGAGCCACAAATTCTGCTATTCCCAAGTGGTGAAATGAGTGCATTTGAACTGGCTTTCGTCGCTAAAGACGCAATGGATAAAGAGATCGAAGTGGTCGTCGTCGGTGATGCCTTAGGCCGGTTGAAACTGAATTATGAAGATGATGTTCGTTAATGGTTGTCTACACACGCCAATCACTGATCAAAATGCGCCTGCCTATGTCTGTTAAGCAGCGCGGAATGACCTTACTTGAAGTTATTGTCGCTTTGGCGGTTTTTTCCATTGCTGCAGTATCAATAACTAAAAGCTTAGGCGAGCAGATGGCCAATATGCCGATATTGGAAGAGCGCACCATGGCGCAGTGGGTTGCTCATAACCAAATGGTAGAAGCGCGTTTAGAGCCTAAGTTCCCAGATATTGGTCGTAAAGATGGTCAAGAGCAGTTAGCAGGTAAAGACTGGTATTGGCGTAAAGAGGTTGTGAAGACAACCGATGATAATTTTAGAATGATCCGCATCACCATTAGCGACGATGATCGCTTTGGTCGTGTTATTGCTGAGGTAAGCAGTTATGTCCTCAAGTCGGATTAAATCTAGCAGCGGCTTTACGCTGTTAGAGATGCTGATCGCTATTGCTATATTTGCCCTCTTAGGGCTTGCAGCGAATACGGTACTGTCTACAGTTTTGAAAAATGATACGGTGACTCGTGAGTTTGCTGGCAAGTTAAAAGCGATGCAGCAAGGGTTTGGCATTATTGAGCGAGACCTAAACCAAATGGTAGCCCGCACTCCAAGATTACTTGAAGGAGGCCGTGCTACCACAGTGTTTCAAACTGGCGATAACATGCTCGACTCTGAATCAGAGTCGTTAGTATTTTTTCGTTTAGGCTGGTTAAACCCTGACGGAATGCTGCCAAGAGGTAGTTTGCAGTCAGTTGCTTATGTGGTTATTGAAGGGAATTTGGAACGTTGGTATTACCCATATCCAGAACCCGAGATCGGTGCTGAACCGATTAAAACGATTGTGATGAAAAAGGTGATTTCGGTTGAGTATGCTTTTTTCACTGATGATAAGTGGGAACGAAAAACCGATGCCACCAAGCTGCCTAAAGCGATCGCTATGGAAATAGAGTTCGAAGATATAGGCAAGGTGCAACGTAAGTTCTTATTGCCGACTGGTGCCTCTGCTGGAAGTAATAACGGTGGCGGCAATAATAACGGCGGTAATAATAGCGGTGATGATAATAACGACGGTAACACTGGCAGCAATAACGGTGGTAGTAGCGGTTCCGCTGATAGCGGAAAAGGTACTTAATCATGCCAACTAAACAAAGAGGCGTTGCGCTGATAGTGGTGTTGTTGATTGTGGCTATGGTGGCGATTATTGCCACCAATATCACCTCTAGAAACCAGTTGTCTGTTAGGCGCACCATTAATTTAGCGCAATATGATCAAGCTTTTTGGTATGCAATATCAGCTGAAGAGATCGCCAAAAAAGTCTTGAAACAAGATTTAGAAGATTCTGAGACTGTGCATATGCAACAGTATTGGGCGCAAGCTGATGTTATTTTTCCTGCAGAGAATGGTGAAATTGCAGGTAAAATCAGTGATATGCAGTCATGTTTTAATGTGAATTCATTATCGCAGACGACCAAGAAAGTTGAAAATGGTCAACCTAAAATGCCACTGCCAGCGATTCAATTTAAAGGACTGTTAGTGGCCCTTGGGATGGACGATTTTGCCGCAGAGCGCTTATCGCAAACCCTAAAAGATTATATCGACGAAGATATGACGGCGAGCCCTTACGGTGCGGAAGACGCGGAATATGAAGCACGAAATGTACCTTATCGTGCCGCTAATACCTTGATGAGCCATAAGAGTGAACTGCGCGCGGTGATGGGGTTCACGCAAGATATCTATCTTAAAATTGCACCTTATGTATGTGCAGTACCAGGTAATACAACACAGGTATTAAATGTTAATACTGTGCCAGTAGAGCATGCCGCGCTGATTGCGGGCATGTTAGACAATAAAATTTCGGTTGGTGAAGCTGAAAGTATTATCAATCAGCGCCCCGGCGATGGTTATGAAAAAATAGATGAGTTTTGGGAAAACTCCTCTATTGCAAGCCTCGCTGGCGATGCACAACTTAAATCGAGTTTTGGCGTGACCAGTAGCTATTTTTTATTGGAAGCGGGCGCTAAAGTCGATAGCGCCGTATTTAGGCTTGAGAGTGTACTCAATGGCGATGGTAAAAAGCTAAATGTGTTATCCCGTCAGTTTGGCGGACAAAAATAACAACAGTCCTTTGATTCGATTAAAGAGACTCGTGGAGACAGATCAGTGAGTGAAAGACTATTTATCCGTTTAGGACAATCCTTTGAGCAACCGTGTTCGTGGCTCGTTTGGTCTGAACAGGAACAAGAAATAATAGGTTCTGGCGAACTCAGTGACGCTAGCGCACTATCGACTCTGACTGAAAGAGCGGCTAATCGCGCGGTTGACGTATTAGTTCCGGCATCCAGCATTACTTTGACTGCAGTTGATCTGCCTGAAAAAGGTCAGCGTCAAGCGATTAAAGCACTGCCATTTATGCTGGAAGAGAATTTGGCGCAAGATGTAGAAGAGCTGCATTTTGTGGTTGGCCCTCGTGAAGGTGATGCACTCAATATTGCAGTCGTTGCTCACGAGCAGATGCAAAACTGGATAGAGTGGCTAGCGGAAGCTGGATTAAAAGCTAAGTGCATTGTGCCAGACTGTCTTGCATTGCCTTTGGCTGAATGTGATTGGGCGGCTATTACTTTTGGGAAAGAGATCTTACTACGAACAGGCCAAGGCAGTGGTGTAAGCCTTGAGCGTGAGTGGCTCGATATGGCGTTACCGCAACTCCTGCCTGACAGTGAAGAGGCAACCACAGTTGCTGGCTATACCGAACTTGCTTTGGCAGGGACGGATATAAAAGCGCAACCTCTCGACTTACCCATGTTGGTGTTAGCACGTGGCATGCTCAATGCGCCAATGAACCTGCTGTCAGGTGTTTATCAACCAAAGCGTGAATACGGTAAACATCTTAGCTTATGGCGTAATGCCGCCATCGTATTTGCGGTGGTAGTGGTGTTAGCGCTAGTGAATAAAGGCCTTAATATTCACCAAATGAATGCTAAAGCAGATGTGGTAAGACTGCAGAGCGAACAGATCTACAAACAAGTGGTGCCAGGTAGTTCGCGAGTGGTTAACCTGCGTGCGCAAATGGATAGTTATGTACGAAAAATGCAAGGCGGCGGCAGCGGCACCGAGTTTTTCAGCATGCTCGAAGGCACTCAAGCTGCGTTTGAGCAAGTACAAGATCTGAAGCCGACCACATTGCGTTTTGACAGTAATCGTGGCGAACTGCGGATGCAGATTAAAGCCAAGAACTATGCACAAATTGAGAAGTTTAAAGAGATAATATCCCGCACATACAAGCTCGATGGTGGCGCGATGAACAGTGGTGAGTCTGAAGTCACCAGCACCATAACCATTAGGAGCAAATAAGATGGATAATCTTAAAGTATGGTGGGCGGGCTTGATCCTGCGTGAAAAGCAGATGGTTAGCGCTTGTGGGGTAGTATTAGTGATAGGTATTTTGTATTGGGGCGTTTGGACGCCAATCGCCAATGCAGAAGCTGATGCTGAGCGTAACCTTGAAGGCCAGCTCAATACTCTCAATTATGTAAAGCAGACTGCTAATCGCATTGCGGGCTTGAAACAAACAAACCAAGGCAGTGGCTTTAAAGGCAGTTTAAGCGCTGCGGTTAACCAAACAGCAGGTAGCTTTGGTTTAACGATTACTCGGATGCAGCCTCAAGGTAATAAAATTCAAGTATGGATGGATGAAGTGCCGTTCGATACTTTGCTGAGCTACCTCAATGAGCTGGTTCAAAACCAAGGTTTATCATTAGAAAGTTTGGATGTGGCTGAATCCGATACCCCCGGTTTCGTTAATGTTCGCCGAATTCAGTTATCCAAGTAGGATGTTGTTGTGAAATTAGTAAAAAAAATCGCGCTAGGCTTTTTCATCTATTTGGTTTTTTTAGTGGTGTTATTTCCCGCCAGCATGGCTGTGAAGCTTGCACCTATACCGGCTAATACGGTTATTAGTGGTGTATCAGGCACTATTTGGTCTGGCAGTATCGACTCTTTGACTGTGCAAAAGCGTCAGCTTGAAATGGTGCGTTGGGATTTGAGTATTGCATCACTGTTGATGGGAACCGTTAAGGCGGATGTTAGTATCGGAAGTCGCAGTAGCGCCGTTAATGGTAAAGCTGTGGTAGCGTATTCTTTTGCTGGACTCGACGTTAGCGGCCTGCGTTTTGAAGCACCGAGTGACTTTTTGTTAGGTAATACTCGACTACCGTTTAGAACTGAAATTAAAGGTGATGTAAGCGCCTTAGTCGATACCTTTGAACAAGGGCTACCTTGGTGCGAACAGCTATCGGGTAAGCTATTTTTAAACAAGGTCCAAGTGACCAATCAGTTTGGTAATTATCCATTAGGCGATATTGCCTTAGGTTTAAGCTGTATCGATGGCCAAGTGCAATTGGCGACAGATGAAAAGCTTAATGGCCTAGGCTTAGATGGTAGCATCTTGTTGGCTGATAATAAGATGATGCAGGTGAATGCTAAAATCCGCGAGGTTAATACTCAGCCTGATGACTTGAAAAAAGCACTTGGATTCCTAGGCAAGAAAGATAGCCAAGGCTACTACCCAATTACCTATCAAGGTCGATTACCTATCTAGGTTTATCTCTGTTGTAAAAGGTATTAAAAAGGCACTTTAAAGGTGCCTTTTTTGATCAAACTTGTTTGAGTAACTCATCCAATAGGTGATGGTAATCATCTATTGCGGGGAAGTCGCTAAATAGTTTGTTGGGCTTCTGGCTATCTGGATTTGCCACGCCTAATTGATGGCCTACTCCAGCGAGTTTAGCTGCTGCTAAAATGGTTTCGTTGTCATCGATGAATAAGCAGCGGCTTGGCTCTAAATCAAAGCGTTCAAACAACTGTTGCCAGAATAGTGGATGCTCTTTGGGGTAACCCGTTTCATGGCTTGAGATCATCGCATCTAAGCCTAACGCTAAATCGGTATGTGCTAATTTGAGTGTTAAGCCTTTCGGGTGAGCATTGGTCACTAGAATTCGCTTTTTGTTGGCTTTTTCTAGCGCATACAGAAATGGCAAGCTGTCTTGGCGCAGCTGGATTTTCTCCACTAAGGTTTTATGTAGAGCCATAATATCTAGCCCCATCTGCTGCTCCCAATAATCTAAACAGTACCAATCTAGAGTGCCATCAACCTTTTGGTAGTTAGCCTCAACCCACTCCATGGCTACATTTTCCGAGATATTACGTTGCTCACTCAGCGCTTTTGGGATCAAACTGAGCCAAAAATGGTTATCAAAATGTAGGTCGAGTAGGGTACCGTCCATATCAAGTAAAACAGTATCAATATCGTGCCATGGAAACATAGTTAGCTGATCCTAGTAAATTCAGGTTGTAGATTGGAGCTAGAATAGTAAGATTGTAACTGATCTCAGCAACTATCTGCGGGAAAGATCAATCGCCATAGGATGTGTATGACTATCAAGAAGGTTAAACCAGAAATATTGCATGCTGAAGTAGTGGCTAAAAGCCGATTATTTCAGATTGAACAGCTGCATTTAAGGTTTTCAAATCAAGTTGAGCGTCAATATGAGCGCATGAAAGGTAATAATCGTGGCGCTGTTATGGTGGTACCTGTACTTGATAATAAGCAATTATTATTAGGTCGAGAGTATGCGGCAGGCACTCACAGTTATGAGCTTGGCTTTCCAAAAGGGCTGATTGATCCGGGAGAAACGGCGGCGGAGGCTGCTAATCGAGAGTTACAGGAAGAGATTGGCTACGGCTCAAATAAACTGACTCACTTGATGGAGTTGAGTTTAGCCCCTGGCTATTTTGCCAGTAAAATGCAGATATTTTTAGCAGAAGACCTTTATCAAAGTGAATTGGAAGGTGATGAACCTGAACCGATAGACATGGTTCCATGGCCACTGGAACAGTGGCAAGGTTTATTACAAGAGCAGGATTTTTCAGAGTCTCGCAGTGTAAGTGCTTTATTTTTAGCGCAAAAGCATCTACAACTGAAGTAGCCTAATTAATACAACCGGGTAGTAAGCCGTTATGAAGCCAGAGAGTTACATCGATCAAGTCATAGAAATCGCCACTGAGGCGGGCAAAAAAATTCGCGATATTTACCAGCAAGGTGATTTCGATCGCGAGATAAAGTCAGATAATACCCCGGTGACTTCGGCAGATATAGCCGCACATAATATCATCATCAAAGCGCTTAAAGAGCTCACTCCTGAGATCCCTGTTTTATCAGAGGAAGATGCCGATATCGCATTTACTGAGCGTTGTAATTGGCAGCGTTACTGGTTGGTTGACCCGCTTGATGGCACTGGAGAGTTTATTGCCGGGAGTGGTGATTTCTCGGTCATTATCGCTCTCGTTGAGCATAATCGTCCTATCGTCGGTGTTGTGTATGTACCAATGACAGAAGTGTGCTACTACGCCATTGCAGGTTTAGGAGCTTATAAGCGAGACAACGGCAATGAGGTGCGCATTAGTAGTCGACAGATCAGTCATGATGACAATAGTCCATTGAGACTAGCGGTTAGTCGCCGCCAAGATCCACAGTCGGTTATTAAGCTGTTTAACCAAAATAAGCATTGCGAATTGGTGGTGCTTGGTGGAGCAGCGCTGAAAAGCTGCTTGGTAGCTGAAGGACGTGCAGACAGTTACGTACGAATTGGTCCTACTGGCGAGTGGGACACGGGGGCGGCACAAATTATTGTAGAAGAGGCGGGGGGGCAGATCATGGATCTAGCGCTACAGCCATTGAGTTATAACGAACGTGAAAGCTTGGAGAATCCAAACTTTATCGTTGTTGGCTCGCCAAACTTAGCTTGGGATGAGATCCTAATCGCTGAGAGTTAAGTTGTTAACTGTTTAAAGCCATCACAATGTGATGGCTTTTTTATTGGAGCAATTGTTTACTACTGGCGTTATTGTCAGTTTCTCAAAAGGAAATTTATGCTATTTAGTCGCCGCTTTTTGCCCTATTTTGTGACTCAGTGCTCAGGGGCGCTAAATGATAATGTTTATAAAAATGTGCTGCTATTGATGGTGAGCTACTCACAATTAGAAGCCCTGCCTATTGATGTACACCTTTTTGTAAACCTTGCAGCAGGTCTATTCATCCTACCATTTTTGCTATTTTCAGCTCATGCGGGACAAGTTGCCGACAGTATCGACAAAGCGACTCTTATCCGTCGACTTAAAGTACTCGAGCTTTTGATTATGTCTGCTGCAGTGTTGGCAATCTTTTCTCATAGCTATCTTATTATGTTGTTACTACTGTTCTTGATGGGGGTTCAATCCGCCTACTTTGGACCAGTAAAATACTCATTACTGCCCCGAGTATTGCGTGAACATGAGTTGGTATCAGGTAATGCTTGGGTCGAAATGGGCACCTTTCTGGCTATTTTGGCCGGTACTTTGTCTGCTGGGCTGATTGTCGCTAGCAAAAATGCGACTTATTGGGCGGCGGGCAGCGTGTTTACCTTGGCGTTGATAGGCGTATTTAGTAGCTGGATGATCCCCAGCATTCCCTCAAGTAATAAAGTAAAACCCAAGTTTTCGATCATCAAAGCGACGGTAACAAGCATTTCGAAAGTGCGAAAAAATCGAGATATTTGGATTGCGATATTGGCGATTAGTTGGTTTTGGTTTGTTGGTGCGACCTATTTAACCCAGATCCCCAACTTTGCCCGCATAACACTTCATTCCGATCCGACCGTGGTCTCGTTGTTGCTACTGCTCTTTTCTATTGGCATAGGCATAGGCTCTTTTGTGTGTGAGCGATTGTCATGTAAGCAAGTTGAACTGGGGATCGCGCCTTTAGGTTTGATAGTACTTGGTGTATTTGGTATCGATCTGTATACCGCTTTACCCATCTTAGCGGCTCCAGCTGCTGTATTCGATGTCGTTACGTTTGTCAGTGATGCAATCCACTACCGTTTGATGTTTGATCTATTGATGATAGGTGTTGGCGGCGGCTTGTTTATTGTGCCGCTATATACCTTTATACAAGCGCGTGCAGATGAAAACGAATGTGCCCAGGCCATCGCCAGTAATAATATCGTCAACGCACTATTTATGGTGACTTCGGCGATTTTTTCCATGTTGGTGTTAAACGGACTGCAATGGAAAATTGAACAATTATTCTTAGTGCTTGCCTGCGGTAATTTGCTGGTACTATTGGCCTTACTCGTAAGTTGGTCAGAATTAACGCTGAGTGCATTTAGCTATGTATTACGGCGGATAGTTAATCGCCAGGTAATCAATAATACTGACGAACTAGCTGCTTTAAAGCTGGACGGAAGCACGCCTCTCATCGTTGAGGTGGATCGATTTGATCTTTCTAGATTGTTTGTCATTAATGGTTTGTTTAATCGACCCGTTTATATCGCTGCTCCGCAGCCTGAGACTCAGCACGGCTGGCTAGAAAAATACTTTATTAATAAACGTCAGTGGCACGGTGCAATGCAGCCCTTGCCTGTGATCATGTGTGCTAAAGGGGCAATATTGCCAGCCTCAATAGAGAGCGCGACAAGGGTAACATGTAGCATTAAGCGCAGAAAAAAGTCGTGGTTGAGAGGGGAAATTGAGGTGGGGTTAACGAAATAGCCGGTTAAGCGTAGGCAATAACCAGCTAATAAGCGGCAGACGTTAGCGAGCGTCTAGCCATTGATGCACAGCAGCATGATCTCCTTTAAACAAAATTCGCTCAGCTTTTTTATCTATCTGGTACTGATACATAGGATCGTAATATTTACTTAACAGTAGCTCAATCCATTCAAGATGAGCACTGGTATCACCACGACTTTGCTGAATGTTAAGCGCATTGGTGATAATCGTTTGGAATTCATCGTGTTGCTTACCACCCAGTCGTTTCTTTATCCCGGTGATACTCAGTGCTAAATATTCAGCAAATGCTGCAAAGCCGGCTTCTTCACCAAGACGCTCAATATAGCCGCTATGCATTTTATGTACATACTCATTAAGTAGGCGGGTTAATCTTGCTTGCATCGGTTCTTCTAGCACCACGACATTAGCCGCTTGCATCCCTTTGTAGAATGCTTGTGGTAATGCAGAGCGTCCAATAAGGAAGCTCTCATCTTCGAGCAGCAGGTGTTTAGCGTTGCTATCTTGATGTTTTAAGAGAGCGACAGCTAATGCATTCTCAAAGTTTATCTGGGTCGGCTGCGGCTCATGGTAGCGGCCAAAGCTCGAACCTCGATGATGAGCAATACCTTCGAGATCGACACTGTCATTACGAGCGAGCAAAAAGTCGGTCTTACCGCTGCCGGTGATCCCACTGAGAATTAACATGGGTTTCTGGCTCGCTGCGTTATCGATAGTTTCAATTAAAAACTGACGCATCGCTTTATAGCCGCCTTCAATAAAGGGGATATCGATACCAGCTTCTTTTAACCACTGTTGAGTTAATTTAGAGCGTAAGCCCCCTCTAAAGCAATAAAGGTATGCATCTGGGTGCTGAGTAAAATAGCGCTGCCAAGCATCAAGCCTTTGCTGCTTTGTCTCGCCAGTAACAAGTGAATGGCCTAAAGTGATAGCAGCTTGTTGTCCGTTTTGTTTGTAGCAAGTACCGACTAATTTACGCTCTTCGTCTTCCATTAATGGATGGTTACTACTGGCAGGAAATGCCCCCTTGGTAAATTCAACAGGTGCTCGCGCATCCATTATAGGATGATCACTGACGAGAATTCGTCGGTACTCACTTGCGCTCACCATGTTGACGGGCATTAGATAAGCTCCACTGTGGTTGCTGATTGCTCTACTAACTCACCAATGCAGATAGGTTCGACACCATTGTCTGATAGTAATTGCTGCAGTTCAGCTTCGCCCTCACTAGAGACCGAGATCAACAAGCCGCCACTTGTTTGCGGGTCGCAGATAATCGCTTTTTGCTGTTCAGTTAACACGGGTAAGTGTTCACCATAGCTATCGAAGTTTCTGTGGGTTCCCCCTGGAATGCAGCCCATCTCGAGGTATTGCTGAGCATTAGGCAGTAGCGGCAGCAAACTGATATCGATTTTTGCGCCAAGCTCTGCGCCATGACACATCTCTAAAAGGTGTCCAGCTAAGCCGAAGCCAGTAACATCAGTTAGTGCGTTTACCTGTGGAATTTTTGCGATATTAGGGCCCAAAATGTTCAACTGACACATCGCATCCGCTGCTGTATTAAGGTCGGCATCAGCAAGCTTTTTCTGCTTTTGCGCAGTGGTTAAAATGCCAATACCAAGTGGCTTGGTTAGGTAGAGTTTATCGCCCACTTTAGCCGTGTTGTTCTGCTTGAGCTCATCCAATGGAATTTGCCCAGTTACCGCTAAGCCAAAAATAGGCTCTGGAGAATCAATACTATGACCTCCGGCTAGCATTATTCCTGCATCGGCGCAGGCTTGTCTGCCACCATCAACAACTTGTTGTGCCACTTCGGCAGGTAGCTTATCTACTGGCCAGCCCAAAATGGCGATTGCCATCATAGGCGTGCCGCCCATGGCATAGATATCACTGATCGCATTGGTTGCTGCTATGCGTCCGAAAGTAAAAGGGTCATCAACGATAGGCATAAAAAAGTCGGTGGTGCTAATAATGCCTGTGGTGTCGTTAAGTTTGTATACTGCTGCATCATCTCGGGTTTGATTTCCCACAAGCAGTTTAGGGTCGTCAAATACGGGCAGTTGAGTTGCGAGTATAGTACCGAGTACCTTAGGGGAAATCTTACAGCCACAACCGGCGCCGTGACTATACTCGGTAAGTTTAATTTGTTGATCTGACATGAGCTTAAAACGCCCTAAAAATGCTAATTAGCCGATTATCATAGACCCATCATCTAATGACTTCAATGAAGTGACTGGTGAAGTTGAGTTCTAATGGTAGATTTGTGGGATCGACTGAGTATTGAGTTACGCGAGTATCAAAGAAAAAGCCACTCATGAGAGTGGCTGATGTTGTTCTATCTATGGTCTTAGCTTTTAGCTAAAGCTTGCGGTCAGACTGTGCCAGCTTTTCTTTTGTTGCTTAAATCGAAGCTTAAGCTCTTTGA
Organism: Shewanella sp. 10N.286.54.B9; assembly: GCF_041468565.1. Lineage (NCBI taxonomy): Bacteria > Pseudomonadati > Pseudomonadota > Gammaproteobacteria > Alteromonadales > Shewanellaceae > Shewanella > Shewanella sp. 10N.286.54.B9. The sequence continues at coordinate 5,042 of NZ_JBFRIY010000019.1, read as the reverse complement.
CCTCAGCCATAAGGTCTCGATCCGCGAGTTGTTTACGCTTAGCTTCAAGCAGTGCTTTCTTGGCATCGTAATATTCTGCTAAATGAGTTTTCAGCATTTCATACTCGGCTTGTAGCTTTTCAATAATCTCTTCACTGTTAGCAAGATGAGCAACTTTATTTTGAGTGCGTTTAAGCTGCATCTGTAAGCGAGCGCTTTCGATTCGCTCTTGTGGCACAACTCGGCGGCTATTAGTAAGCCCTACTAACGCCAGCCCATCGATTAACCACTTGGTTGGATCATACTGCCACCAGTGAATGCCATTGCGGTAGTCATTCTCAAAGATATGATGGTAGTTATGGTATCCCTCACCATAGGTTAACAGTGCTATAAAGCCATTATCACGGGCAGTATTTTTATCTGTATATGGCTGCGAGCCCCATATATGAGCCAGTGAGTTAATGAAGAAAGTACAGTGATGTACCACCACTAGGCGTAATAGACCTGCTAGCAGTAGCATGCCAAGAATGTCACCATTCAACCAACCTAACAGAATCGGTAGGCCGAAGTTCATGATAATAAGCAGTGGTAGATAGTATTTATGCTGCCACATCACAATTTTATCATTCTGTAGATCGCGTACATTCTTGTAATCATGGTATCGCTGAGATTGATATTCACGCAGCATCCAGCCTATATGGCTATACCAAAATCCCATTTTAGCTGAGTAAGGGTCTTTATCGTTATTATCGACATGCTTGTGGTGTACTCGATGATCTGAAGACCAATGCAGTGCACTATTTTGTAGTGCCAGTGCGCCGCCAAGGGCATAGAGAAAGCGCACTGAAGCATGGGCTTTGTATGTGCGATGAGACCAGAGTCTATGGTAGCCACCAGTGATTGACAAGCCACTGGCAAAGGCAAGTACTACAAAGGCGATCCATTCAATAGCTTCAAAGCCATAAACGATCCCATACCAAGGTACTAATAAAACAGCGCAGGCAAATGTGATGGTAAAAAGACTCACATTCATCCAAATAATTGGAGGTTTTTTCATTATTTTTTATAATCTCTAGTTGAGCGTACAGCTGTACGCTAATTTAACTTGGATAGAGATTTGGGTCAAGTTTGTTGATGCTGCGTTTTAAGTAAAAAAGCGTTATTATTCGAAACATAACTTTTGTAAGTAGGTTCCGTATGGGCATTAGAGCACAACAAAAAGAGAAGACACGACGCGCGCTAGTAGATGCAGCGTTTAATCAGTTGAGTGCTGAGCGTAGCTTTTCTAGCTTGAGTTTGCGCGAAGTTGCCCGCGAGGCCAATATTGCACCGACCTCATTCTATCGACATTTTAAAGATATGAATGAGTTGGGTTTAACCATGGTGGACGAAGGTGGACTTACGCTCAGGCAAATGATGCGGAAAGGGCGTCAGCGTGCAGAAGCAGGTGGTAGTGTTATTCGTATTTCTGTTGAAACCTTTATGGAAGTACTTGAATCTAATCCCAATGTATTTAGGATTCTGCTGCATGAGCGTTCTGGCACCTCAGCGCCATTTCGTGGTGCAGTAGCAAGAGAGATTGAGCATTTCATCTCTGAATTAGCGCATTACACAGAAGCAACCGCTAATCGAGCACCAGATCTAGCACATGCTCAAGCTGAAGCGCTGGTGACTTTAGTGTTCAATGCGGGTGCTGCGGCGTTAGATATGAAACGGGTAGATCGCAAGGTCTTAGCGGATCGACTCGTGATCCAATTGCATATGATCGCTAAAGGTGCCGATGCTCTGCAGAATAAAAGAGAGCAGAAGTAGCAGATTAATACTAATTGCATTAAGTATTTGACCAGTTCAGAGCCCTTCAGCCTTTTCAATTCAAAGCGTATTGGTAAAGAAATGGTTATTCCCTTTTAAGCCAATGCAAAGCAGAAGTGGGAAGACTGAGGGGCTCACGTAGTGCGGGTTTCACAACGCTGTATGCTTCGCTATGGGATTTGGATATAGAATAGCTATTAGCTCAAATTCCACAACTTGCCTACAGCGTTTTGAATTCCCGCTGAATGGTCAAACTTTTAATGCAATTGGTATAAATAACAAAAACGGCATCCAATTGGATGCCGTTTTTGTTTGACTCATTGAGCTTTATTTCTTCTCAAGAAATACACCTGACTCCATGTGATCGGTATATGGGAACTGATCAAACAATGCAAAACGAGTGATGTTATGGGTTTTACTCAACTCTTTTAAGTTATCTAGCAAGGTATTTGGGTTGCATGAGATATAAACAATACGCTCATAACCTTGTACTAGCTTAACGGTATTCTCGTCCAAACCTGCACGCGGTGGATCGACAAAGATGGTGTTGCAGTTATAGCTATCAAGATCGATACCTTCTAAACGTCGGTAGCTACGTTTCTTTGCCATCGCATCGGTAAAGTCTTCTGCAGACATACGAATAATTTGCAGATTATCGACGTGATTCATTTTGATATTGTACTGAGCAGATTCTACTGACGGCTTGGCGAGCTCAGTTGCCAATACTCGTTCGAAGTTCTGTGCCAGTGCAATTGAGAAATTACCATTGCCGCAATACAGTTCTAATAAATCACCAGTGCTATTTTTAGTGACATCAATCGCCCACTCAAGCATTTTGACTGAAACTTTACCATTAGGCTGGGTAAAGCTATTTTCGATCTGATGATACTGCAGTTGCTTACCAGCTACGTTAAGTGATTCAACGACGAAGTCTTTATCAAAGATCAGTTTTTGTTTGCGAGCGCGGCCAATCAAATTGACATTGAATTGGCTACTCAGTGTATGCTTTAAGATTTTGGCTTGCTCTTCCCATTCAGCATCTAGCTGCTTATGGTAAAGCAAGGATACTAAGATCTCTCCACTTAGCGTTGATAGAAAATCTATCTGGAACAATCGATGACGTAATATCGTGTTAGGCTTTAATAGCTCAACGAGTACAGGCATCATTTGATTGATAAGTTCACTTGCAGGTAGAAACTGATCGCAACGCACTTTGCTATTAAGTTCTTTATCGAACATGTAATAGTAGAGATCTTCCCCTTCATGCCACATTCTAAATTCAGCGCGCATACGATAGTGGGCAGTTTCAGAGCTAAATGATTCAAGTTCCGGCGTGTCAAAATCAGTAAATAACTGCTTTAGCTTGACGCGCTTGGCTTCGAGTTGCACATCATAGGTTGAAGGATCCATTGCTGCTAAATTCATATTTTGATCACCGTGAGCATTAAATTAGGGGCGGAATATTATACTAGATAGCAGGGATGTCCAGTTTCTCTGTTTCTATTTAACCTAGCTTGTGGGTAAATTTTAAAGCAAAATAGCCCATTCGGCCTTAAGTAAGGCTAATTGCGCTGCGATAGAACAGCATTCATATAATAGTGGAGAACGCTTTGTCTGGACCTATTCTTATTTTTGACTCTGGAATTGGTGGATTATCTATTCTGGACGAGATTAGAAAAGTAATGCCTCAGCAGAGCTGCTGCTATCTATTTGATAATGCCCGGCTGCCATATGGTGAATTAGAAGAATCGGAACTCATTAGTGGATGCGTATCGCTTATCACCGAACAAGCAAAGCGTATCAATGCCAGCATTGTGGTGGTTGCATGTAACTCGGCCAGTACGTTAGTGCTACCAATATTAAGGCAGCAGTTATCAATTGCTGTTGTCGGTGTTGTCCCGGCTATTAAACCAGCAGCAAAAATATCTAAGCGCAGGCACATTGGTTTACTGGCTACTCCAGGTACAATCAAACGTCCCTATACCAAAGAGTTAATCGATGCATTTGCAGAAGGTTGTCGGGTTGAACTGTTTGGTTCATCAGAATTGGTCATGCTTGCGGAAGCCAAATTGGCGGGAACGGCAGTTGACATGCAAAAGCTTGAGTCATTACTTGCCCCAATTAGAACGTCTGAACTCGATACCTTAGTGCTAGGTTGTACACACTTTCCTATTTTGGCTGCAGAGATTAAACAGTCACTGGGGCAAAGCGTTATTTTGTTAGATTCAGGTAAAGCTGTGGCAGATAGAGTACTGAGCTTACTTAAAGGTAACGGCTTACCAAAAACTGCAAGTCACAAGATTGTAGATTATAGTGCGGTATTTACGACGGATGGTATTACACAAGGTTTGCAAGAAAGGCTAGTTGAAGAGGGGTTCACGACTATAGAACCACACTCCTCAACTAACTTACACTAGCTTACGCTTGGCTTTCTGTTTTGTCTGAATCTTGAGACTTAGCTTCACGAACCTTCAATGTTCTTTCTTGAAAATCATATTCGTTTAACTTAGACATGGCCTTCTTAGCACCCGCTTCTGACATTTCGATAAAGCCAAAGCCTTTACGACGTCCAGTTTTACGATCTCGTACTAAGCGAACTGAGTTGACGGGACCATACTCACCAAATAATGCTTTTACTTCACCTTCATGAACACGGTAAGGCAAGTTACCTACATATAAGGTCATAGTTGGACCGGTATAAGGCTCGTTGCTACTTGCTGCAGCAGACGTTCCTGATTTGGATTGAATTGAAAAGATAACGCTTGCGATGATAGCGCCAGTAAAGAAAGCAATGGCACCGTTTAGATCTGGAGCGATCTGAAAAATAGCTAATGCACCAATAATGGCAACGGCTAAAACGATAAAGAATGACTTCTGCATATATATAATCTCTGAAGTGTAAATGAATGAATCGATAACTAACTGTTAATAACTTGCATATGGTAATGAATTATTGAGCAATACACTAGTGTGTTGCTGAAAAAATGAACTTTATCTTGGTTCCATGCCTATAAAGGTCAATTAAGCAGCGCGTGAAGTACGATAAATATCCATAATCTGGCAGTTTGGCGAAAAGATCGACATGCGATCGTTTTCTTATTAAAAAGCGCTTGCGCTTACTCAAGATCTCCCTATAATGCGCAACCACTGACACGGCACAGCAGGCCAACTACTTAGGTAGTACGGGACTTGCAGCAGTGTTAGAGAGTTAAAAACCTTCGGGGATTTGATTCAGGTGACAAACGCTTTAA
>NZ_JBFRIY010000018.1:177886-205503 GCF_041468565.1 Shewanella sp. 10N.286.54.B9 | reverse complement strand
CTCAATAGTATAGGGCTCAATTCCTATCTCTCCGCCACATTAAAGACGAAAGGCTCATCAGAAATGATGGGCCTTTTTTGGTATATGTCAGAAATGAAGAACCCCAAGGGTTCCTATTCGCAGCCCTTTTTGTATGCGTCAAAAACCAATCTCAAGGATTGCTATTATTCAAGGTCAGTTATCTCTGCATAACATTAAGATGAAGCCTTCTAAACAATGCGCTTGCTAAAAACAAAGTAAATGGCTCTTTGGCAGGAAAGCTCGTTTATTATCCAACAAAAAAGCCAGCTGTGATAACAACTGGCTTTTGAAAACTACATCAACAATAGGTTGGTTTAGCTTTGTTCGGAAGCTAACTTATTTTGTAAAACAGGCTCGGAGAATGTATCCGACTCAGTAGGCTCCTCAACACGAGATTTACTCCCGACGATGCGCTTTAAGTCTTCAATAGTGACGTAAAGGCAGGGAATGAGTACCAAGGTCACTACCGTCGCAAATAAAACACCAAATGCGAGTGATACAGCCATTGGGATCACCATTTGTGCTTGCATGCTTGTCTCAGCCATAATCGGTACCAGTCCGATAAAGGTTGTTAACGAAGTGAGTAAAATCGCTCTAAAACGTCTGCAACCCGCTTCGAGCACAGAACGCTTCATCGGTATGCCAGATTCTCGCGATTTATTGATGTAATCGACCATCACTAAGGAGTCGTTAACAACAACACCTGCCGCGGCAATAATACCAAACACTGAAAGGGCGCTTAAATCGAGTCCTAACAACATATGTCCTAACACAGAGCCAATGACACCAAATGGGATCACCGACATGATCATTATTGGTTGCGCATATGACTTAAGTGGCACAGCTAAAAGGCTATAAATAACTAACATCGAGATCAGGAAGTCTCTTAGCTGGGTATCGGCACTATCAAGTTGCTCCTGGATGTTACCCGAGACTTCACTTTTAACCCTTGGGTACTTAGTCAGTAATTCAGGTAAAAAGTTATCTCTAATATCCTTCGCAAGCTTAAATGGCTCAGCTTGATCTGCATCGACAGAGCCCCAAACATTAATCGTTCGGTTACCATTTTCGCGGCGGATACTGTTTACACCATCAGTGATAATGATCGTTGCGACTTCTGAGAGAGGGATCTCCGCGCCTTGAGGCGTCTTGATCAATACATCCGACACTTGAGCAATTGAGTTACGCTGCTCTTCAGGGTAGCGCAACATCACCTTGATCTCTTCACCGTTGCGCAAAATGCGCTGAGCTTCGAGACCATAGAAGCCATTACCCACTTGGCTTGCAATATCAGCTAACGTTAGCCCTAAGCTGTTTGCTAAAGGTTTAAGCTCAAATTGAACCTCTTTCGCACTAGATTGACGACTATCGTTAACATCACCGACGCCTTTTAAGGTATTGAGCTTAGCTTTTAATTCCTTAGCTGCAGCAACTAACTGAACATCGTCTTTACCTTCCAGTCTAAAGCTAATGTCACCGTCATCTCGACCACCACCAAATAAGTTGTCTTGAATGGTGAATGACTTCATTCCAGGTATGAGCGGCATGCTTTGACGCCATAGTTCAGCAACGGCGAAGGTGTCCATTGGGCGTAACTCTGGGTCAACTAACTTAGTCATTACCTGAGCTGAAGTTCGACCTCGTAGTTCAACCTGCATGTCAGAAATCATCTTCTGACCATACTGAGCTTCAATATCATCATCGACAGCGCGTATTGCTTGTTCAATTGCCAATGCGGCACTTAACGTCGCATTTTCCGACGCATCGATATTCATCTCGAAGTTAATCCGTGGGAAGTCATGTGGGATCTTAGGTTGACCAATAAAGCGAACCAGACCACCAGCATATAAACCGGCGCAGATCATAATCAAACTGATAAAAATCATGATCACTGTGTAGCGATACTTTACTGCTAATTCAAGCGACGGGCGGTAATACTTAGAAATTAAGATCTTGAGCCCTGAATCAACTTTAGACTGTAAAAAGTTAACGACTATGCGTAACCAGTCTAATGGGTTCTTAGAACCTGGCTGCACCACTGTAGGTTGTTTCATACGCGCTAAATGCGCCGGTAGAATTAACTTTGACTCGACCAGTGAGAACAACAGACACAAAATAACCACAAAACCGATTGCCTGTCCAAAGGCAGAGGAGGGGCCGTCATCGAGTGTAATCGGCAAGAACGCGGCAATTGTAGTTAGAACGCCAAAGGTTGCCGGCATGGCTACCCGTTTAACGCCTCTAATCACGTTATCAATGTTCTGGCCTTTCTCTTCACACTCTGCATGGGCACTTTCGCCCATTACAATGGCATCATCGACCACAATACCGAGCACCAGAATAAAGGCGAACAAACTGATGACATTAATCGTGACATCTATCATGCCCATTGGCATGAACAATAGGGTACCCAAGAAACAAACAGGTAAACCCATCATCACCCAAAATGCCAGTCGAACTCGTAGGAATAAAGCCAGTAGAATAAATACTAATACCGCACCACTTTTCATGCTGTCTAGCATCAGATTTAGGCGGCCTTCGAGGTAGTAGGTCATATCAACCCACGGCTCGAGCTTAACGCCTTCAGGCAGAACTTGTTGCTTGTCAGCGATATAACCTTTTACGACTTTGGCTACGTCGGTCAAACTTTGATCGTTCGCAGCACCAATGAAAAAGGTCACTGAGTTTTTACCGTTAAACTTAGAGTACTGTATACCTTCCTGGAAACCATCGATAACAGTGGCGACATCACCAAGTAGCAAGGTAGAACCATCTTGTAGAGTAATAAGTGGCAAGCTTTCAAACTCATAACCCACATACGCTTGGTTCTGAACTCGCAGGTTGATATAACCATTTTCTGCACGGATCTGACCCGCTGACATATTACGTGAGTAGCCACGAACTGCAGCAGCAACGTCGTTAAAGGTTAGACCAAACTCTCTGAGCCTATCTTTACTGACTTCAATGGCAATCTCGTAACCAAGTCCGCCATAGAATTCGGTGATATTGACCAAAGGCAGTTGCATTAATTCATCGTGGATCTTCTCGCCTAAGTCTTTAAGCTGTCTTTTATTAAGATCGCCATAAAGACTGACATACATGACCTCTTGTCTAAGCTTAATGCGTTCAACTTTTGGCCGTTCCATGCCGTCTGGGAAGCTTGAAATAGAATCAATTTCAGATTTAACTTCATCCAACACTACTTGTGGGTCGTAGGAGTCTTCAATTCTAAAGTAACCTGATGATGCATTACGGTTAGAATAAGTAATTACACGTTTAAGACCTTGAACACTTTCAAGTGCTTCCTCAATCTTAATGGTGATCCCTTCTTCCACTTCTTGCGGTGCAGCGCCAGGGTATACCGCATTAAATTCAAGCCAGTTGATCTCAACTGCAGGAAAGAACTGCTTTCTAATGGTGTTGGCAGTCAACAGTCCGCCAAGCAAAATGATGATCATTAATAGGTTTGCAGCTACGCTATTACGAGCAAACCAAGCAATGATACCTTTATGTGTATCAATCATGATTTTTCCTTATCTTCCATCGCAATTTGCGTAGGTTGTGTTTCGGAATCATCATTGTTTAATGATTTATCTTTTGGTAATGCCAGTTGCATCCCTTCAATAGGGTAATCAAGTGCCGAGGTTATAAGCTTCATACCTGAATCTAAGCCGTCTGTGATAATGACCTGAGAGCCTATTTGACGTACAACATTAACATCAACATATTTAAGCTTATTGTCATCATCAAGAACGGCTACCTGGCCATTAATCACTAAATGTCGAGCAACTTTGGTCACTTCACCAGCATGAACACCACCGATACTAGCGGTGACATAAGTGCCGTAACGTAGTTCATTGTTGTTTGACTTCAGTCCGTAGGGATCTGCGACTTCAGCAACTAAGTAAGTCATGCGGCTGCGGCTATCAATAACCCCTTCACTGCGGACTATCTTTGCTTGCCACTCTTGTGGCTGGCCAGCAAAATTACCTTTCAAAATAACATCAGCGTTATTGCCTTTGTTAGTTAAAAACTGGATCTCTTTATCGGCGATAGGTAAGCGGATCTCTGCTTTGCCAGTACTTAATACTTTACCTAAGTTGGTGCCCATACTGACATACGAACCTAAGCCAATATTGCGTGCTTCAATCAGAGAGTCGTAAGGCGCTTTAATTACTGTACGTTCTACATTTCGTTTAGCGCGCTTAAGGCCTGCTTCGGATGAGTTTAATTTTGCTATTTCCTGTGCAAGTTGTGGCTTACGTAAACTCAGTTCAGTAGGTACACCGTCTTTAATACGTTTCCATTCTTCTTCTGCAACTTTACCGAACGCTTTCTCTTGTACCAGTGTGGCACGTGCAGAGGCCATACTTGCTTGTGCATCTATTAGTGCTGCGTCGTAATCGCTAGGATCAATCTTGGCTAAGATGTCTCCTTTCTTTACAAAACCTCCGCGAACAAACTTTTCAGAGAGATATACAATTTCGCCATTTACTTGAGAAACCAGCTCTGTTTCATACTTTGCAGCAACCACGCCGTAGGAGCTCACCGAGAAATCCATCGGTCTGATCTCAACGGCTTGAACTGACACCAATGGAGTGGTGTCCAGCTCCTCTTTTTCTTCAGGTGGCTTTTTTAATGCCGCCATACCAGCAAAACCTGCGATACCAATTACAATCACTACCAAAGGTAAAATTATCTGTTTTTTCGTAGCCACAAACACATCCTCTTGTTGAAGCAAACACCACACACTGATTTTTGTTGCGTATAAAATATTTGGCCAATACGGCTAATGCCAAACGCAATTCAAATAATATTTTGAGTGTATGTTAATAGATGTGGCGATTTGTAACAGTTGGATTGTGTAAACTTGTGTTTCATAAGTTTACATTTAGACATTGCTGTTCACGATACGGGGGAGTAATTAGAAATAAATACTAAACAGTGTCAATCATTTATCTATAAAATTCAATGACATAACATGTGGTCGTTATCTTAAGAAAAATATTTTCATCGGGCTACAATTTGTAATGTTAAAATATTTTAAATTTGAATGATTGGTTAAAATATAACAATTACAAAAGCTGTACATCACTTATAGAAGCAATAGTGAATAATTTACTAAGGGGAGGGATTCTTAATAAGGTACAGATGAGAGCGGTTAACTGCTCACCCGTACGCTGATTATGCTGCTATTAACCACAACATTTCTTATACTTTTTGCCACTTCCGCAGATGCAAGGATCATTTCTGTTTGGCTGCTTTTCAAATCGAGTTGTCACAGGCTTATTAAGGATCCCCATTAAGTCGATAATGTTCTCTTCGATTGTGGTATCGATAGTTACCTGGCCGAGTAGTTGATTATCATCAAGTAGTTTAATGATTTCAATTTGGCGATCTTCGGTTTGAACTGACAACAGCAGTGGATTAACTTCGGTACCTAGTTTAGCCGCACGTTTAGTGTTGTAACCATAACTTTCATGTTTTGGTTTTGGGGTTTTACGGCCTTTAAAGAAAAATTTATCTGACATCGGTACCAAGCTCTAGAGTGAAAATGTAATAGGACGAAGCTTTATACAGCAAAACCAACAAATTTGATACGACATGCCGCTAGTTGTCTGCAATTTAGTCGATAAATCAGTTAAATCTAGCAATCATACTCCAAAGCCCCACCATTCGACCTTTTAGTTATTTCCGCATTGGTAAAAAGTTTGGTAAAATTACTGAAAATTAAAGGAGAGCTTTATCTATGCCAGTTTATGTTGTGGGCCACAAAATCCCAGATTCTGATTCAATTTGTGGTGCAATCGCACTAGCACATCTTAGAAACCAAATTGGAGAAGCTTCTGTCGCTTCTCGTTTAGGTGAACTTTCACCTGAAACCGCGTTTATTCTCGATAAATTTGGTTTTGACGCACCAGAGCTAAAGATGAGCTACGCTGGTGAAGAAGTTTATATTGTTGATCACTCAGAGCTGACTCAAGCACCTGATGATATTGCAGAAGCGACTATTGTCGGTATTGTTGACCATCACAAGCTAGGTGATCTTACAACTTCTACTCCACTAGAATGTTGGATCCGTCCAGTTGGCTGTAGTAACACCATCATCAAGATGATGTATGACTTTTATAATGTAGAGATCCCGAAAGAGATTGCCGGCATTATGATGTGTGCAATTTTAAGTGACACCGTTATCTTCAAATCACCAACTTGTACAACAGCCGATATCAAGTGTGTTGAAGCGCTAGCAGAAATTGCTGGTATTGCTGACTATAAAGAGCTTGGTATGGATATGTTTAAAGTTAAATCAGCGGTAGAAGGTACGCCTGCTCGTGATTTAGTGCTACGTGACTTTAAAGATTTCAATATGAATGGCAACTTAGTTGGCATTGGTCAGCTTGAAGTGATTGATCTATCAGTATTTGATGATATTAAGGCAAGCTTAGTTGCGGATATTGCAGCACTGAAAGCAGAAGGCAACCGCCATAGTGTGTTGTTATTGCTTACCGACATAATGAAAGAAGGTTCGGAAATGCTTATCGTTAGTGACGATGCAGCGATTATCGAATCAGCCTATGACAAGCAATCTAACGACGGTAAAGTGTGGTTAGATGGTGTGCTTAGCCGTAAGAAGCAAGTGGTACCGCCTCTACAAGCAGCATTCGCATAACTGTTAGTTTGTCGTAATAAAAAGGCCGAACAGTAGTTCGGCCTTTTTTATATTTCTTATCCGTATTAGGACTTTTCTTTGTAGAGTGATTTTAATCTAAGCTGCGCTTTGCCAAGCATACTCTTAGGGTCATAACAGCCTTTATTATCGACTTTACCCACTTCAACGCCTGTTAATAATTCAATTGCCTCGTCTACATGGCTAATAGCCCAAATATTAAAACGACCTTTTCTGACCGCTTCAACAATGTCAGGTCGAAGCATTAAATTATGGATATTCGAAACAGGAATAATCACTCCCTGACTACTTTTGCGACCTTTAATTTTACAAACATCGAAGAAACCTTCAATTTTTTCGTTTACGCCACCAATTGGCTGAGATTCACCAAACTGATTCATCGAACCCGTTATAGCGATATCTTGCCTTAATGGTTGCTCGGCAAATGAAGACAACATAGCACAAAGCTCGGCCATGGTTGCGCTGTCGCCATCAACACCACCATAAGACTGCTCGAAAGTTAAGTGGGTCGACAGAGGGATCTTTTCGGTTTTACCCAAAATAGAGGCTATATAAGCCGTTAGAATCATCACACCTTTAGAGTGAATGCTGCCACTTAAGTCAACAGTACGTTCAATATCGAACACTTGTCCTTCACCAAATGAGGTGGTCGCGGTGATACGGCTCGGTGCGCCAAATTGGAAGTCGGTTGTCGACATCACCGACAAAGCATTTACTTGCCCGGTTCGTTTACCTTCTGTGGAAATCAATGTCGTGCCATTGACGAAAGATTGCATATAGTCATCTTTAGCACGACAAATTCTATTCTCTTTATTGGCTAACGCCTGTTCTACATGACTGACGCGGATCATATTGGCGTTCACTGCACGGGCACAGTAGTTAGCTTCACGCAGTAAATTAGCCGTATCCACTGAGTGCAGTGACAACATATTCTGATCATCAGCTTGACGAGAGCTAAATTCGATAATCCGAGCAATCGCTTTTCTATCACAATGGAGCATCTTATTACTGTGAATAATGCTCGAGATGAACTGCGCATAATGGGCTTCCGACTCATCGGTGCGCGGCATTCTATCTTCAAAGTCTGCTGTCACCCTAAATAGCTCAGTAAATTCAGCGTCATATTGCTGCAGCAGTTTATAAGTGGCAAAGTCTCCGAATAGGATGATCTTAACATCAAGCGGAATAGCTTCAGGGTCAAGAGAAATAGCTCCAGAAAGGGTCACTTCTCGCTCCAGTGACGTCAAGCTAAGCTTTCTTGAGCGTAAAGCACGCTTCAACCCATCCCATACATACGGGTGTTCTAACACCTTAACGGCATCAATCATTAACACACCGCCGTTGGCCTTATGCAAACTGCCCGGTCGAATGAGTGAAAAGTCGGTAAACACGGTGCCTTTATAGGTCGCCGTTTCTACATAGCCAAATATGGTGTGATAATTTGGCGTTTCTTCAACAATAATCGGTTGATAAGGCGAGTCTTGCGCCACCAGTACATTAATCTGGTAGCGCCTTGGCATTTTTTTACTCATTGAAGCGTAGGCTAGGGCGGCTTGCTCTTCGCTCTCTTCAAGGAATATATCGAGATTATCGAGAATGTCCTTATGCATCGCCTTGATATAGGCTTTTACATTGGCCTGTTCTTTATAGTTCTCTTTTAGTTTCGCAAAGGCCAGCGATAAAACTTCTTCAGCAACTTCCTCGTCGTGTTTCTGTTGCTTTTCAGAATACTCATCTTCCCACTCAGTGATCTTTCTGACTATGCCGCGAAGCTTAGCCTCCAGAGAGCTAATAGCGCCTTGCATGGCATCTTGCTCTTGTGGCGATAACATCAGATAGCTTTCTTCTGAGTGCGGTTCTTCGCCATTTAGCGCAACCAGTTCGTAATTGCCCTGAGGAGAAATAGACAGACCAATGCTGTGGGTTTTCGCTTCCTCAGTCAGCATCACTAGCGCTTCTTCTTGCTTTGCTGCTAATTGGTTTTTGAGTTTGTCTGCGCGGGTGTAATACATCTCGTTGTCAAACGCCAATGGCAGGCCCTTCGACAATTTGAGCATTAATTTTTCAATCTGTTTTTTAAACTTAAGCCCGGTTCCAGCGGGTAGAGTCAAGACTTTTGGGCTGCGGGTATCGTCAAAGTTGACTACATAGCACCAATCATAAAGCGTACGCCCGTTTGAGTTTTCTTTTTGACGACTTAGGTGGCGCAGCACCATGGTGCGCTTACCGAGGCCATTGCGGCCTAATGCATAAATGTTATAACCCTTTTCTTTCATTGAAAGGGCAAATTCTACCGCTTGTTGAGCACGCTCTTGGCCGACAATCTTGTCAAGCGGTTCTAAATGTTTGGTTGACTTACAGCTTGCTGGCAGCTGTTCAAGCCCCGAAGTTCGGTATAGTTGGTCACTACTGAGAGGTGTTATTGGCATAGTTGTTCCTCTTATGACGGTTAATAATTCTACTCTATACAGTTAGATAGCATTTATCCGCAAAAATATGGCCTAAATGAGCAAAATCACCTCGATAAGCTTTTAACTGCTGTATAAGTAGCCAAGTAGGACGATTAATAAGGAAAAAATAGCTGTTAATGAAGAATTAGTGTGGCGCATTTAACTAACTTTGCGACTTAATATTGGGATCTTTCCTACTATAAAGTCGCATATGAATCTGCCTGAGGCTTATATTCCTTTTAGATACTGAGCCCGTGTAGAAACTGACAAAGCTTGGTAAAACTGCTGCTCACTTTTGCAATCTGTTCGCTGTTGTAAATAGTCTTGAAAAGCATTAACTAAATCGATTTTCGGCCAAACAAAATCCGTCTTAGTTTCAATCGAACGCAGATCTAACAACAAGGAATCAAACTTGTTAGGGATATCAGTGACAATACTAGGATTAAAAAACAGCTCAGCACCAATCAGGTTATTATGATCGCGGCGCTTTTTATCAATGACAAAATCAATCTGCTTAACATTGGTAATGGTGGTGCGCTTTTTACAAACAGATAAACACTCATCATCCATCACTTGTTTATCGCACCCTGCTGACTGCAAGAACAAGCACTGACGACTGGTCAATAACAAGATAGGGTGCAACACACTGTAATGCAGACTAAATCCTATCGGTGCGTTTATTGGTTTTATCTGTTTTAGATTCAGTTCATTGGAAATGAAAGCGCCATTGCAACCCTGACTTTGTAAACTGGTTAAACTAAAAGAGTTGCTGGTATTAAGGTGTGGTCCTGCGATCCAATTAACTCCTAACTGTTTCGCGATAAATCCTACACCGGTGTTATTACTCACAATCTGTGTTTGTGGTATCGACTCCAATAAATGTGCAACGGCTTCAAACTCTTGCTCTAGCACAATAGCGCCAAACCAGGGCGTCAGCTCCGGTTCGGCATTAAAAAGTGTGATTAATTTATCAGACTCACAGGTAATTGAATCGGGTATCGCATAGTAAACTCTCAACGTTTGCGTAGTGTACTGCTGTTTAAGTGCTCTGTATAAAGCGAGCTCTTTTCGATTGCCAATCAATATTGAGCAAATGGTATTGCTACGCTCTGACTCAGTAGTATTTAAACAGGTGTAAGCTGCTGAACGCGCTTTACGCACCTCACTAAACTCAACGGGTTTAATAATGGCTTTATTGCCATTTAAATAACGCACTATTGCCATTTTCATCTGCGTTAATTCTTTAAACGGAAGATACACGTCGTCTGCAAATTGCGAGAAATCGATACTATCCAATTGATGTTTATAGGAATCAAGGTTTGAAAAGCGGCTAGTCAGTTCATCTTTTGACAGTTGATACTTGGTGGCAGCCGATAGCAGACTCGTCGATTGCACACTAAAGCTTGGGAGTTTGTCTGTGACAACAAAGACTTCAATGTTTAACACTCCATCCAATTGACCGCTAATCACCACTTTTATAGCCGGTTTGCTAATATCTAAGGGTTTAATCCGCTCGGCAACAGTGTCGATAATCAATGTTTTCTTATCATATAAGCGTTGCTTAACGACTTGTACAACATCTGCAGATGCATGTGGGTTGGATTGCTCTATCGCAGTGAAGTGCTGCACCGCATTGTCTCGAGGGTTATCGATATACATCTCTTTGCCGACTTTCCCTGACAAGTAACCATTGGTAAAGTCGCGGTTAAATACGGTGTAAAGTGCAGATTTGTCTTTAGACAGTGCTTGTTGTTGCTGTAACTGATCTATTTGCTTACGCCAGGTGCTGATCACGCTGTGCACGTAATGGTATTTTTTAATCCGGCCTTCAACTTTTAGCGAGTCGACGCCGGCGGCGACTAAAGCTTCTAAATCATCAAACGCTGAATTGTCTTTCATGTTAAGAGGGTATTGCGCGCCAACGTCAGTGATTTGGTATTGGTCGCGGCAAGGTTGACTACAACGGCCACGATTACCTGAGTTGCCGCCATGGGCCGAGCTAAAATAGCACAAGCCAGAAAAGCCGATGCAGTTAGAGCCATGAACAAAGACCTCGGTTAACATATCTAACTGATGCGCTTTTTCCGATAAGACCTTGATCTCATCAAGGTTGAGCTCTCTAGACAAGTTTGCACGGTTAGCCCCCATTTGCTGCAGAAATGACAGTTGGCCGCTATTATGTGTCGTTAATTGAGTAGAAGCATGAACTTCAAGCGTAGGGTAGTAGCGTTTCAAGATCTCAAACACTCCAAGATCCTGTATTATCACACCATCAATGTCGGTATTAACTAGTTGATTAAGTAGTTTAAAAAGTGCCGGCAACTCTTGTTCTAAAACGATAATGTTCAATGTTAGAAACAGTTGGCAATGATGCTGATGAGCGACTCTTAACAGTCCATAAAGCTGTTCGAAGTTAAGGTTTTCAGCACGCTTTCTAGCATTGAAATTATCAAGACCGCAGTAAACCGCATCTGCGCCAGCAACAATTGCGGCTTTAATAGAATCAATGTCTCCACCTGGTGCTAATAACTCAACATTTCTCACAGTTTTTGTCTCTCAGTCAAACTTACTTGGTACAGCAATCATAATTCTCAAATTCCAGCCGTTAGTCGCTCGACCTGAACTTGCAGTATATAGCTGTGTAATATGCAGGTAATTTTAAAGACTCGTAGATATCGTGGCTACGGTGCATGATTAACTTATTACTAAACTATGAGGTTGATCGGTTTACCATGTCGATTATTTTGGCCATTGTCTAAAACTATTGCATGAATCGAATTAACAAAGTGAGCATTTAACACATTTTTGATTAGAAGAACCCGAAAGTCCCTCGCTATCTGGCTTTTATACTCTCCAGCCAATTGATTAACGGGTTAAAACCTCTTAGGATCACTAATCACTTATTAAACGCCAAGACTGAAGTACATGAACAACGATACCAAACTCAACAAAGCCCAGCTTGCACTGTATTTTATCTATGACAGCCATTGCCCATGGAGTTACGCTACAACGCCATTGGTGAATGCGCTTAGTGATGCATTTCCGAAAATGCAATTGCATTTATTACATTGTAGCCATTTTGACGGTAGCGATAGTGCAGGTCTTGACCAAGTCGAAGCGGTGAAAAAGTGCGCCAGTGTTAAGTTTGGTAGAGAACATGTGCGTTACGCTAATAGCCCTAAAGATGCGACTAAAACCGCTAATCTTATGGCATGGCTTGAAACCAAACAGCCAGACAAATTGCTAACCGTGCTTAACGCGATTCAAAAAGCCCACTTTATAGATGGTAACCCGTTTACCAACAAGCATGATTTTAGCGAATTAGTATCCACCCACAAATTGTCGCCTTCAAATAAAATATTTAGAGACGGATTGATCAATGATGCCGAACAGATATTAGCGGGTATTGCGGAAATATATGAAGTTATCGGCACAACATCTTTCCCAGCGTTATTAATCACAGTTGATGACCAAGGGATCTTTATCGATCATTCAAAGTTTTTAGCTGCGCCAGAATCTGTCATTGAAAATGTACTACAAGAGATGCAAAACCTAGATTTGTAGCGGTTAATGCTGCTAAATATGTCGTTGATACAAAGCCTAGAATTAGGCTTTGTTGTATGACTTACCTAGGCTCAACAGGTTTTAGCCGTGCTGGGTTACCGACACCCTATAATGTGTAGATAAATCGAAAGAAAAGGATTTCAAAATGCAGCTTGTCCCCGTGACAACTGAACACCTCAAGCAGATGTTGACTTGGTTTAAAAGCCAACAGCAAGTCTTTCAATGGGCTGGTCCTAATTTTACTTATCCTTACGACCTTGCTAGTTTCACCGCTGATCTTTCACTAGAAAGCCTCGCGTCTTATGCACTTATCTCCGATGAACAAGAGTTACTCGGCTTCGGCCAGTATTATCGACGCCTTGAAAAATGCCATTTAGGCCGCATTGTTGTTAATCCGAGTTGGCGAGGCAAGGGCATATCCAAATCATTGGTGGTGCTAATTAACAACAAAGGACTGAAACAACTCAAGTTGCAACACAGCTCTTTGTTTGTGCTCAAAGATAACCAAGCTGCCATTAAAAGTTATTTGAAACTGGGGTTTGTTGTAAGTCTTTACCCTGAACCTTTACCATTAGAGCATTGTTTATATATGACTAACGAGAATAGGCAAGCTTAACGATTAAGTTACAGCATCACAGTAGGATTTATCGAGACTCTACACCGCCATAGATATCTATCGTTAATCCCCGCTGCTCGGCATAGTTCTTGGGCGTGAGTCCGATCTGTTTTTTCAAATGCCTTATTAAGTGAGGTTGATCGCTAAAACCAAATTTAAAGGCTACCTCTGCCCAATCAATATCCACAGCTTCGCGTTGATATAAATACTCCAGCATCGCCTCTAATTTGTTCATCGATTGGCACTGCTTCATGGTTAACCCCGTCACTCTGTTAAAGCTACGTTCCAAGGTCCGTTGCGAACAAAATAGTTTATCGCCAAGTTCCGAAATCGAGTGACTGGCCAATAGCGGCAAAATGTTACGGGTGAGTTCACTGTGTTGATCTTCAGTCGTTGAGTTAAACAGCGGCAATAGCAAAGTATCTAATTCAGTAATGCATCTATCAGAGTCCGTTTTTGCTATTTGCAATATAGTATCGACACAAAAATCTTTTTCGCCTAACAGCTGTTGTAAATCTACCTCTGCAGCTTGGTTCAAAGTAGGGTGCTTGTAAGCAGGTATATTGAGTGAATAAAGCGCACCAACTCTAAATTTAACCCCAAGGTAGGTAAAACACTGACGATGATCTAACTGTAACGTTTGTTGTTGTGGATACAGCCAATGACTGCCCATACCAGAACTTTCCTTAGGAGATGTTTGATAATGAAAGCGCTGCTGTAGTGGGCAAATGATAAAATGTGCAGCGGGCTCAGGATTTAACTTAGGAAAATTATTAATATCTTCAGTGCTATTTTTGTCTATGAGCCAATAACACTCTATGTACTTAGCAATGTGTTTATCTTTTGGGGAAACGACCCAACTCTGCATGATTTAAACCTTAATAACTGTATTACTAATTAGTATAAAGTAATCAGATGCAAACTGCAGAGAAGGGCGCTACAACGGCACAATTTACGCACTATTTAACTAGCCCAAAGGCCAATTAGATATTGCTATAAATGAAGCACTTAAATAAGCAACATAGGTGCAGCAGCTAAATTGAGCTTAGTGACAAAATAATTGATTAATCCTGCTTAAAATCAACTGTTAGAATTCGATGATTAGCGACCAGTCCGGCATTAGCTATCGCTTTCTGTGCAGCAATATTAGTGCTTTCGGTCGAGCATATTGGCAGCAAACCCATTTTGCTAGCTTGCATCACTAAAAATTTCAACACTTCGCGAGCAATACCCTGACCACGGCACTCCTTTGCGACAATAAACCCGAGATCAGCCGTTGTAGTTTGGAACTCATCATTGCGACGACATTCGCCAGTTGCTAGCACTTGCTGGTCTTTTTGATAATACCAAAGCTCTTTGCGGCTAATTAGATTGCCATAATAATCAGTAAGCCACTGCTCTGGTGCATTGATAGCTGCTACTGCAAAATCAACTAATGTATTGAGGGTCTCGGCTGACGCAAGCTGTAATTCTATTGAGTTGCTATCATTGTTGGCGATTGCTTTTCCAGCTTGCTGATACATTAGACTATTGACGCAAACCGCAGAACAGTTATCTAGACAGAGCGATAAGAATGCGGGCTCTGCGGTACTGACAAAGGCTCCTTTGACAGTGCCAATCTGGGCGCTATTTTGCTGGGCAATTAAGGTAAACAGATCGTTTGCATTGGTTTTAGCACTAGGCGAAAGATAAAACTGCAACATATAGCCTTCTGCATTAATACAGCAATAGCCGACTTGTTGTTGCGCTTCTACAAAGGCGTAATGTTGTGCCATAGGCACAAAACCGAACTGCCACATACCATCCAGAGGCGAGACTGATTGGTTATAATACTGCTGCTTTAACGCTGCTAATGAATCAAGCTCAGTGATTTTTTGAATATCTAACATGGCTCTGTACCTTGAGTTAAGAGTTAAGGTTTATTTTTAAGCAGAGCCTGCATGATTAACCCGCGCCGCTATGATGGGATGAATATTAACGTTGCAACAGAATGATTGATTGAACAAAAACGACAGTGTTGAATTATGAATAAACGTTTGCTTGCAGAAGAATGAAGCCAAGTGTGAAATATATGAGCCACCTTGTTATAAATAGCTTTTTTATATGCAGTTTTTTATATAAGTTTCTTAAATGGCCATCAACAGCTTTTGTAATAAATCTTGAACGATATAAACACAGTCAAGGCGATTAGTGCGCGCCTTGACTGTATTAAATCAACCAGTGTTAAACACCAACTCTGGCTTACTATCGTTATTTATCAGTTTGTTACGGTTAGTAAGCAACACCAATACGCTGCCTTGGGTGCTTATGTGACTCTAGCTCATCTATCATGGCTTTTGCGTAATCACTGACCGAGATTTTACTGGCACCATTATCATCAACCAATAGTTGCTCAGTACCTATGCGGTAGCTAGATAGTGCTTCTCCTGGAAATATTTCTGCTGCGGGCGACACGTAGGTCCAGTCTAAAATGCTTGCTTGTTGCTTGAAAACGGCTAAGGCTTCACCTTGAGCAATTGCTTCGGCCTTATAGTCTTGGGGGAAATCAGCGGTTGAAACGAGTTCAATACCCGGTGCTACCTCTAACGAACCCGCACCGCCAACCCAAAGTAAACGTTCAACATTGATTTGGGGCAATGTAGTAATTAACCGCTGTGCAGTCGCTTTAACAATGTCGTGATTTCCAAGCGCTCGGCCACCAATTGAAGCGATAACCGCATCGACGCCAGCAGCCGCATTAGTGAGTTGGTTATCATCAGACATTAGATCCACTTTACGCACATCAATGTCTGCAAGTTCTACTTTACTCGGGTCACGTACTAGAGCGACCACTTCATGCCCGCGCTGTTTTGCTTCATTAACGATGTGACTACCGATCCAACCTGTTGCACCCAAAATTGCTATTTTCATATGAATATCTCCTGCCATTAGATTGTTTGTTGATTACCGCAGCAGTTTAATGGTGATTATTATCGAGATAAATATGCAATAATGATGCAGTTTGTATCTAAAATGGTTACTAATAGGTTACCAATCTAGTGGCTAATCAACTTGTCTAACAAAGAGGATAACAATGGATAGACTCACCGCCATGCGCAGTTTTGTCGAGGTTGCTCATTGCACAAGCTTTACTAAAGCATCAGAGCGACTTAACTTGAGTCGCCTACAAGTCTCTCGTCATGTTAACGAAGTCGAAGCATGGCTTGAGCAGCGGCTATTACACCGCACAACTCGAAAAGTGAGCTTAACAACGGCCGGTGAAGCAGCGCTCATTCAATGCGAAAAGATACTTCATGAAACCCTGGCGCTTGAAGTGGCTTCTAAGCACCATACTCCCAGCTTGTCGGGCACAATTCGTATTGCCGCTCCTATTGGCTTAACTCAAAATATGCTAATTGATGCCGTAGAAGCGTTTACTGATAGGCACGCTGGCGTTAACGTACAGTTATTTGCTTCGGACCATTTTGCACAATTGGTCGATGAGCGCATCGATATAGCACTGCGTTATACCGAGCAACCAGCAGATAATTTGATTGCACGCAGACTGATGAACATTGACTCAGTGATTTGCGCATCCACTGAGTACCTCAATCAATTTGGCGAACCTAAAGAGATTAGCGAACTAGAAAAGCATAACTGCTTTTTGCACCTGGAAAAAACTCACTGGGAGTTTATTGAAGGTAACAGCCGTCGCACTATTGCGGTATCTGGTTCAATAAAAGCGAATGATCTTGGCGTATTAGTAAAAGCTGCCCAGCACGGCAAAGGTATCGTGTTATTGCCATGTGATCTTGCTAACCCACTTATTTCCCAAGGTTCACTAACAACAATATTGAACAACTATCAAATTCCTAGCAGCACCTTATGGGCCGTTTATCTGTCCCGCAGCTATCAACTCCCTGTTGTGCGCAAGTTTATCGATTTCTTAGCAGAGCGTTGGTCAAAAGATATCAACAGTTTGAAGTGATAGACGCTATTTTTAAAGCGCCTTGAAAACAGCGGTTAAGCTGTTCTCATTAAGCTGAGCAAAGCAGGATAGGGCGCTTAACACCTATTTGCCAGCGCCATTAGCACAAGAATTTAGCTCTGTTTTCGTTTATCGGCATCACAACAAGGTTTAAGGTTCAAGTTTAAGCATCAAGTTATTCAGCTTTAGCGCTACAGCTTGCTCCGTACTTACGGCATAATAGCGCGCAATATTAAACTGAGCGTTATAGAGAGTGGTTTTAATGGACACAGAGCAAGACAGCTACATGACTGAAGAGACACTAATTGAAACAGTCGAAAATCAAATCGCCGACGGCGAGCCTAGAAAAGTCAAAGAGACATTGATGCGTTTAGTTATGACCGGCACACCGCGTGAAGAAGCGATTGAGTGGATGGCCTGCGCACTGGCAATTGAAGTCAGTGACGTTATGCAAAATAACGCATCATTTAACCAAGTGCGCTATGCACAGCACCTTGATGCGCTGCCCAATCTAGATTGGATGGAAGATTAGTCGTAGCGACAATCGTCATCAGCTTTAGCCAACTTAAGCCCCGATAACCGCCGTTATCGGGGCTTTATTTATTGGTGAGGCGCTAACTATTCCTTGAAGACTTTTCAAAGTGCTTAAAAAATATTTTCCATTAGTAGCTATTGCTGCGGGTGTTGTTTGAACCGCTATTCGTATTCCTGTGGTTCGCCGCATAACCGGTTGAAGGGTTAGATAATGGCTGGTAGATTCAAGTTTTGCGAAACTTCATTGAGCTACAGGCTTGATAAAGGCGATAACAAGAGAAGTCTTAGCGCTGAAGGAATGGCAAACAAAGACCGATAATCACATTATCGGCAGCTTTATATCTATACCCAACCACATCCACACGCAGCTGCGCACAATCGACATAGAATTATGTAGAACTGTTTTTTTTGAACAATCTGCCATCAAAAAAATAGCCCTGAATAGGGCTAAGTTTTTCATAATTCACATTATGCAAAGTTAAACTTCTTATGTAAACTGATGACCTTATTCTGTAAACCAATCAATTGATAAATATAGGTATTTTGCAGTTAAATAGAGAGAGGCATATAATGTTTTTAGATTATAAATAATGGAGTATAAGATGAGCCAAACATCAATTATTCGTGCTGTACACGATAATATAGGTGTACATTTACAGCCTTTAGCTTTAGCTAGTTCTGATGAAAAAGTACTGTATATAACGCTTTCTGAAGAAAACAGAATAGATGAAGTATTTGAATACCTTAAAGGAGATACTTTACTCGAGGGTTATCAATTAGAAGCTCATAGGTGCGCTTTCACTTTTGGGCATGATAAATATGCGATTAAGTATAGAAAGCTGTAAAGGGATTATTAAGGGACGTGTCCCTTAATGCTAATAGGCCTGGTTTCACTTTATTGGGTTAAGCAGTACCGTCGATTATTGAGCTTTCCAATACAACAGACTACCTCTAATGACACTAGTTCTAATCAAACAGGCATTTTCCAATCCAGCGATACAAATAAGGGCTTAGGGTTCATTAAGGATAACTGGCGTTCACTTCACAATCTTAATGCGGATGATATTTGTGTTGGTTCTCTGCTTGTAGGTGAGGAGGCAAGGGCTGTTACTGGTACATTGTCAGACAGTGCGGCAACCATTCGTGATATGCCTGTTAAACACCTATTGAACAAAGATAAGCAATCTCAAATATTTGAAGTTAGAAAACAAACAGTACGTAAAACTGACAGTTTACTTATTGATAAACAATACCTGGAGTCTTTTGGGGATTTCATTCTTGACGACAGTTTTTGGCAAAGCTTGAAGGTATTTGGAAGCTGGATAGAACCGCTGATAGTGAAACAGTGGATTTGTAAGATGCAAAGCTTTGATTCAAACAAATCTCGGAACATTACGTTAGAGCAATACCACCAAGCCTTACAATGGATTGATGCTAAACATGATACTAAGTATGCCAGAAGCCGTGCTGATGAGATGATAACATGGGGTGTTCCCTTAGTATCAGTATGGAGTGGAAAGGCTATTAAGCACAAATACCATATTGATCATTGCATTCCATTCGCGCATTGGCCGAATAATGATTTATGGAACCTGCTGCCTACAAGTGATACTGAAAACCTCAATAAAAAAGATAGAGTGCCAAGTCAATTTATACTTAAACAATCTAAGGAGCGTGTTTTAGATTGGTGGGATCAAGCATGGGGTGTTGGGACAACTAAGCGGTCCTTTATGGTTCAAAGCGTAATGGCGTTACCTGGACTTAATGCTGATACCTCTAGTTTCAATGATGTTTTTGACGCTATGAGTATTCAAGTTAGTGGTATAAAGGGAAAACTGCTGGTCCCAGAGTGGACTCCAGCCTTTACCAATTGACAGTGACAAGGTGATGGCTCATTGTTTTTGAACCGTTCGCATCACTTGCCGATTTAGCAAGTTCAGAGACAAGTGCTTAGTGCATTAAATATACTTTTTCTGAACTGGCATAAGTCGCTTAGGGTCAGGTCTCTAAGAGATTTATGCCCCTTTTCGAGTTAACATATAAGTTCTCGCCTAGCCTTGCTACTAAAGGCATAGTACTTTATCTAATGGTTAGCGGGAGACACAATGCTCCCAAAATTCCCCATGCAAAACAAAAGCTTTAATTAATTATTCTGTTGATGATTTTGAAGGTGACTCTTGGCTACGTACTGCACCTGTTGTCAACATGGATCATGCTAATGCTGTGTATCATTTACGTGCCCATTACGGTAGTGATAACGCTCTAACTTCTATTCAGGTTTATGTTAATTTCCGTACTTCTGATTGGTATTTCTTTAATGATGCTGTTATGAAGGCCGAGAACGTTCGTTTTATTCCTATTGACCGTGAAGTCGTTTCAGGAGGCTATGTCCACGAAGACTTTGCTATTGAGATTGACTTTGAAACACTGAAACGTATGCCAGCTAAAGATACTTTGATTAAGCTGAAAGGGAAACGTGGAGAGTATGTGTTTTCGACTAACAAGTACTTATCATCAGCGTTCTTAGCAGAACTTGAAAAACGAAACATTTAATCTTTTTGATAAAGTTTAGCCTAGCAGAAACTTTCTTTGAAAAGTCTAATAAACCAGAGCCTTACCATAGTTTTTTCTTGGTTGAATACAAAAGCTAACTTCACTATCTACATGGAATATATAGTATTGTACAATTAAAAATCTGATCTAACATATAAAAGCAGATACTTTCATGGAATGGACTGACAACAATATTGTATCAATAGTAGGCTCTGTAGCTGCGGCATTACTGGGGGGAATTCCAGGTTCTATTGCATTATTCCAAAACAGAAATCGTGACAAAACAAAACTCGATATAACGCTGATCAAGGTTGACGATTTTGATGATAAAGTTAAGCAAGTCCACTCATATCAAGCTGGTAACGGTATAGATAAAATGCCTACAGGCTCTCAGGCTGAACCAATATACCTTGTCAATATTACTAACACTGGGATGCAACCTGCTTTTATTCAAGACTGCTTTATACTGCCCCACTCAACATTAGAGCCTATTCGCCCTAAGTCAATTAGAACTATCTCTAACTCTATCCATGAAACATACGACTTCAATGAAAAACAAATGCTAGAGATCCCATCCAAGAAAACGGTACCACTTCCTTTATACCTTTATCATGGGAAGCCAGTATTCTCACCTAAGAAAGTAATTGTTATTGATGGTGAAAATAAGAAATGGAAAGGCAAGCTAGACTATTAAAACAATCTTCTCTGCTAAATAATTGATTGTAAATTGAATTCAAAAGTGAAAGGCGGCATCATAGTTGAGAACACGGCTGAAACTGTTACATATTTTATTAAAGGTAGTAAGTTGAAGTTAGATAAATGCGGACTTTGTTTAGAGAAAAAAGAGCTTAAAAATAGTCATTTAATGCCAAAGGCTCTGTACAAAAAACTAAAAGGCGCATTTGATGGTGATGATTTGGTATTAAACCAAAGTCACGACAAATCATCTGTATACACTGATTTCCAAATAACAGCACACTTTCTCTGTGCTGACTGTGAATCACTGTTTTCTCGCCTAGGAGAGAACAGTGTTGTCTCAGAGTGTCACGGTGGCACTGACAAATTTCCTCTTCTACATCGAGTCAATGAAGCAAAGCACTTTGCAAGTATTCGTGGTGAGAGGTGGTTTAACCCCTTAAAGTGCGAGTTTTCCAACACTGAAAGATACCTGTATTTTGCTGCAAGTATAATCTGGCGCGCATCTGGATGGCCCGTAGCAAAAAACGCGAATCAAAAATCACTTGGTGTACATTACCAAGAAGAATTTCGTCGCTATCTTTTGGGGGAGCAAGGTTTTCCAAAAAATGCATACCTTGCTGTTTATATAGACTCTGACGAGGATATTGTACCGAAGATTTCTTTCCCAACATCATCAAAGAAATTAGGGTACCACCATCATATTTTCTACATACCGGGTATTAAATTTAGTTTAGTTGTGGGTAACGACGTTGGTGAAATCAGAAACTTGAGTTTAGTCGAGAACACTAAAGTTTTTTTCGTATCTTACAGTTTCAAAAGTCACCCTGATTATCAACTTATGGTTGGGGAACTGATGCACGAGTACAAGGCGAAGGGGCGTTTAGCTCGAGAAAAAAATGTATAACAACTATGACATCTAGAGTTAATTTCCCTAATCCCAAATAGACGAGTTAGGACTCTGTCGCTAAAACATTTCTGTCCAATTCTAAGCCCTGTACATGTTCCACTCTATTGTGATACCCAGTAAACTTAAGATGCTTGGATATATAAGCTATTACCTGTATTTATCAACTCATATCCCTACTTTACGCAAAGCTATCTGGTCGAAAGAGCAATTTTGTACAAACACCCACAGCTCTATTTCGTTATACTCTTAGTTGCAACACAACAAACAAGAAAGGATCCAGACAGACAAGCCATGGAGAACCATAACGAAACCAAAACACGGAACAAGACAATAGCACCGTCGAAAGAGCGGGCGACATACAGTGTTGCTGAAGAATTCGGCGGTATTGAAGTACTTGATGCTAACTACTATCACCAAAACTTTTCTCGCCACAGCCATGAAGGATACACAGTTGGCGTCATCGAGCACGGCGCGCAAAAATTCTATCGTACAGGCGGTAATCATATTGCACCGCAAGGCAGCATTATTCTGGTAAATGCCGACGAAGTTCATAACGGTCATTCAGCGACTGAGGGCGGCTGGTCTTATCAGGCAATGTATCCCTTGCCACAGCAGTTTGAGGCCATCAGCAAAGAGCTTAACCCCGGCCTTTCAGGAAGCGGGAACGGAACCCCATATTTTCCATCTCCCGTTGTCTATGACCCTGAGTTAGCTAACCAATTTCGCCTGGTATTCGATACTCTGAAAAAATCAGACAATCGGCTGCTGAGGGAAACCCTTCTGTATAGTGTCCTGACCAAACTGATGTGCAAACATGGCAAACGGTCTGTCACTCTTCAGGAAACACCCAAAGCACAACGACAGCTAAAACTGGTCAAAGAATTCATCGATGATTTCCCCAGTGCTGATATTTCACTACAGGAACTAGCTAATTTGGCTTCATTCAGCCCTTTCCATCTGGTACGGGCCTTCCAGAAAGCCTATGGATTCCCTCCTCATGCTTATCAAATTCAGGCAAGATTGCGACTGGCGACAAAGCTGATCAAGCAAGGGCACAAAGTCTCAGATGCGGCCCAGGAAGCGGGCTTTCATGATCAAAGCCATTTTCACCGTCACTTTAAGAAAGCCATGGGTATCACGCCGGGTCAGTTCGCCAAACAGGTAAACTAAGCAAAAGCGTACAAGTTTTCTCGCTTCCCACACCCTACAGTGGATTAAAACCAACATAACGAAGTGAGGAAAATATTCAATGCAACCATTTGTTTCATCAGACAACCATACCCTGTGCGGTAAAAGCGAAAATAAATTTAAACTGTTCCGGCAAGGCGCAATGGCCGTCAGCCCTCTCTGTGTTGCAGTCATTCCATGGGGGCTGCTGGCGGGTTCCTTTGCTGTTGATATTGGCCTAGACATTTTTCAGAGTCAGGCGCTATCGGCAATTGTCTTTGCCGGCTCAGCACAGTTGGTCGCAACCGGGTTAATAAACGCAGGCGCTGGACTGGCGACAATCTTGATCACCACCCTGTTCATAACCTCAAGGCACCTTCTCTACGGACTGACTATGCGCAATACAATCAGCCCACTACCGTTACGCTGGCGGCTTGGCCTTGGCTTTCTGCTGACCGATGAGCTATTTGCAGTATGTGGCCATCAATTACCGAAGACGTTCAACCGCTGGTATGCACTCGGTGCAGGACTTTGGTTCTACATCTGCTGGAACCTGGCTACTTTTGTCGGAATTGTTGCCGGTAAATTTATCCCGAATCTGGATTTGTTGGGGCTCGATTTCGCCATTGCTGCGACGTTTATTGCTATTGTGATCCCGACCATAAAAAACATCTCTGTTTTGATTTCAATTCTGGTTGCCTTGGTTTTGTCTGTGACTTTGCAGGCTTTTAATGTTGAAGGCGGACTGATGATTGCCAGCCTGGCAGCCATGATTGTCAGCTATAGTTACGACAAGGTATTCGGTAAACAGAAAAATAAATCAGGAGAAGATGTATGATCTGGTTAACTATTTTCCTGATGACCTTTATTGTCTTCACCAGCCGTTATATGTTTCTGGCACCCAAACTACCGTTAAAGCTCAATGCCGAAGCACAAAAACTTCTGAGTTATTCCAGCCCGGCTGTATTAACAGCTATCTGGGCACCAATAGTGTTTTTACATGAAGGAAAACCGGATCTCAGCGCACAAAATCCATACCTGATTTCAGCGGTTATTGCAGCTCTGATTGCATGGAAAACCAAGAATGTCCTCGTCACCGCAGTGATCAGCATGGCAATCTTCTTCACACTCACGACATTTGCCGGGCTTTAAGTACGCCCTAATCAACATCGAATCGAGTAGGGTGAGGTGGAGATACCTCAGCCCTTATATATCTAAACGACTTCAAGATACAGGCTTGAGCTTATTAGACTAAAGATAGGCTTTAATATGGTGAAGCACCGTTGTGTTATGGAGCCGAAGGGCATCGGGAATCATTGCTACACTCCACAACCATCAGTAGCCCAAAGTACCGCTTTAATACGATCACAAACACGTTTGTCACGATTGGTATAGCGTAAATGTTTAAGCTCTATCTTCTATTCTTTGGTTAGGGATACGTCCTTGGAGAAGAGTATAATTCTCTTATCTTAAAAATCAAACATCTTCAATGAACACGGGGATAACTAGTTTTTATTTCCTTCAAGTCAGACAGAATCCGTTGACTCGAAACTGCCCCCAAACGTGTTTAAGATTGATATTCTTTGGGTAGCACTTTTTAGGCTATTATAAAACTTATACACCCAGTAATTATTATGAATAATTTTTAAGTTATAAATAGGACGCAAGGTCTCTTTCAAGTAAACCTGTGCTTAAACAACTACCTGTAGTGCTTATATTCGCACCAGTATCCCAATTCCTTGCATTAACGTAAATCATACCACTCAAATTCATACGAACAGTAGCCGTATCATCAGTTTGCTGACGAACAATTACATTAAGTAATAAAGTTTTAGTGTTACCTAGCATTTGGTAAGTACCACTTCCAGATACAGTTCCACAATTAAGCTCATTATTGTCAACTAATAGTTTATGTTTTGCGGTCACGATGCCTGACTCTTTATCTAATTTGTCTATGGTTATGTGATTAGCAGCAAACCAATCAATAACGCCATTCCAAGCCTTATCATATCCGCCATCAACTGTAATAACTTTATTCTCATCAGTTTGTGTTGGAGGTATGATATTTACTGCTGCAGCACAGCCTGTTAACGCAAAAATAGGAACTAATAGTAATAATCGCACTGTAACCTCATAAAAATATAAGTTGATAAGTTGAACTAAGTTCTCACTTAATTCAATTGAAGTTGTATAGTTTGCACAGACTTCAATAATAAAACTAAAGATTTTCGATATAAAATGTTAGAACAAACAATTTAAAAACAGCTGTAGATCAAATAAGTCTCAGTGCGCAACAGAATTTAAACAAGTAAGAAAAATTTAAATATTTTTGTAACCCTCCCTTAAAATCAGAATGTTTTAAATAGAGTTTTCCATTTACACTAAACCAAATGGAGAATCACATGAAAAAGACACGTTTTACAGAAAGCCAAATCATCAACATCCTCAAAGAAGGTGAATCAGGCGCCCTTACTGTGCCTGAGTTATGCCGCAAACATAATGTTGGTCAAAGTACCTATTATAAATGGAAATCGAAATACGGTGGGATGCAAGCCTCTGATTTAACCCGTATGCGTGAATTAGAAGCTGAATATGCCAAACTTAAAAAGATGTTTGCAGATGTCAGTTTGCAAAACATGGCACTTAAAGACATTGTTGAAAAAAAGCTATAAAGCCAGCAGAGCGGAAGGTGTTAGCCCACTATGCCATTAATGAATTTGGCCTAGGTGTTGTGTTGGCTTGTGATGCGCTAAGTATTAGTCGTTGCACATTTTATTACCAACTCAAGCGTATCGATGATAATGGGGCATACCTTGTAAAGACCCAAAAAGAGTCGCAAGTTCAGTCATACGAAGCTCATATTCTCCACAGGTAAGCCTCTAGTTATGAATGTTCTATAAACCAGAAAAGGGCGCTTTGATTTGGGGCCAGGTGTTCAAGTATGGAACCGTATAGGAATTATCCGTTTTTAAGCTACTAAATACAGTAGCCACAACATGCATAATTACAGAAGATAACTCTGTTTATGACTCTAGGCTTTCAGGCCATAACATTCTTAAAGTTATTGAATTTATTCGTAGATAGATAGTTGCTATCGCTTAATAAAACTTTAAGTAAATTTGGCTTAACTGAAATAGTTATCACAACAGCGCTAGATTTTGATGAATCAAAAGCTAACTATTATTTACACTAAAATTTTGTGCGCGCTGTGTGGCTCCTTTAAAAATTTGCTTAGCTCTGTCCGTAGAATTCACACAGCGCTTGGGGAGATTGGTTTATGTAAACTGTTTTACTGGAAACTTTGTGTTTAGAAGTACAGGCGTTCATGCCGAAGAGAGCCTTCGATGACGTCCTTATGATTACCGTTAGTTAACTCTAGAACTCTAAAACTTTAAAGTGATTAGATACAAAAAGTAGTGGCTAACTGATATCTATGTTGAAAGTTTACCTGCTTGATAATACATGTAGTTCAGCAATTAAAATTTCTGCGTCACTGATTGAGACAATCAAATTATCAGCATGGTTTCAGTAACTGAATTTACCCACAATGGAACATATTTAGAATTAAAGGTACGACACTCGTTTTCTTTAGTTTGGGCAGAATTCTCTGTAATTGGCTTAACTATTTATCTATGTTCAAAAATGAAAATGTAAAATTTACATATAGAATAGTAAGTTAAAAGGCTCATGGTATAACATGTCGTTAATGGAAAAAATCTCACCGTGCCGGAAAATCTCAACATGAGTGGCGATGATCAAACAGACTTATGAAACTTTTATCTATCGACACCCTATTTAACATAATATACATTGTACGCATACTTGGATTAATGCAGTTGGATACAGATATATGCCGATATTGAGGCGCTGCTGTGTTGATTCTGCAGTACTGAGCCTCACAAACTATAAAAACAGGCACACAGCACACGCTGTATTTTTCATCCTTTTAGTAACGGCTTTAATTGCTTACAGTATGATTAACCGATTCGTACTCAATACGTTTGTGGTTTGTGGTTTGTGCTACGTGTTGAGGCTGTCACTAAACAGCCTCAGTTTTCATGCAGCAATAAAAGGCTTTATGGCTGTTGGCATTCCATAATGACTTTCCATCGACTGCTTTTCCAAGTTTTAGCTCTGTTAGCCACCAGTATTTAAGCTCAGTGAGATTTTGTTTTGCGCTGTTTGCGCTGCTAACGTAATCGATGCCACGACTTCACGAATTTTTTCTGCAGCTATTCCTATGCGGATTTTGGTCAAGCACGTTTGCAAAGTTGAATTTGTATTTGTTGAGCGCGGCAACTTAAATAACTGCTTGCTTAACAGATTAACACGACTAGTAAGGACTGCAGATTACAGCTGCCTATATGCATTGCGCATATAATCACGGCTAAGTCGCTGTGCGTACTAGACAGCAATCGATGTTCGCTCAATTTGAACATAGCGATTAACTT